>NZ_CDHP01000002.1:0-78270 GCF_900002895.1 Ercella succinigenes
GATAGCTTCGACGAGATTACGGCTGTTTTTGCTTTGCCGGAAGCCTATCGCAAACGACTGAGAACCAGTAACAGCATAGAACGACTCAACGAAGAGCTACGTCGTAGGGAACGCGTTATACGGATATTCCCCAATGATGACAGTCTTATCCGACTGATGGGAGCAGTTCTGATGGAGCACCATGAAAAATGGTTGACCGGCAAAAAGTATTTCATAATGGATCGCTACTTTGATGAGAGAGAAACAGCAAGAAAAGAAGCGTTAGCAGAACGAGCAGCATACCTGCATGTTGTCACCTGATTCATGCAGATACCGGAAGACAATTTACACCAACTTTTTGGACTTGACTGTTCTGAGCATACAGAAATTTATTATGATTATGATAATAACATAAGAAAATTTATGGTTCATGATGAAGCAATATATTATAGTAGAAACAATTATGATGATTTATATGATGGGATTTATTCGATAGATATTGCCAGTGGTAATGAAAAAAAATTGGTGGCCACATTTTGCGATAATTTTACATTCTATGATGGAAAACTTCTATACGAAGGAGACTCAAATAGTAGTATAGTTGCTACATATGCTTACGATTTTGATCTTGATAGTACAGTTTTAGTATTTGAAGGAAAAATCAGCTATCCTTGCATTATTGATGAGTATGTGTTTTTCTTGGCAAGTAATAATATAGACTACGCTAGAGAACTGACAAGAATGAATCTTAGAACTCTAGAAACTGAGACATATGAACCAAGAACACTTGGAAGAACCGTTGTTACGGATCAGTATATATTTTTTGTTGATGAGAGAGATTGGAGTATTTATCGCAGTGATAAGGATGGGCGTAATATCATTAAGTTGACTAGCGGTTATTGTAGAGAGCTTTATGTACATGAAAATACGGTTCTTTATATAGGATATGCTAACGGATATAGTGATGAGAGTGTATATGTAGATGGTGTTTTTGCTAAAGATTTTTTACCTTATGGATTATTTGCAGTTGATTTTGAAGGAGAAGAGGCTCGTTGGGTTGATAAAGAAGCAAGGTATGACTCAGTATTCTACAAAAACAATACTTTCAATATCCGAAAATCAAATATTTATTCTAAAGATATAGGTGTTGCAGAACAATCAACAAATAATAAGCCGATATTGACAGAAAATATTAACAATAAGATAAAGACTATTTTTACTATTGCTGATGATTGGATATATTGCAGTATTGAAAATGATAATGATCAATCTGCTTTGGCAAGAATATATATAGATGGTAGCCGAGTTGAATATTTATACGATAATAATGTATATAATCTTAAATATTATGATAAAATGCTTTATTTTTGCAGTTACGGACAATCACAACAATTTATCAAGATGCGTACAGACGGTACTAATGAATCAGTAATTACGACAGAACCAATTTCTGAATATGTAATTCAAGATGACTGGATATACTATATTGATAGAGAAACACAATTTATAAATAAAATCAGAAATGACGGAACTGGACAGAGGAGACTAAATGAGGTTTCAAGTGCCTTTATTCAGGTTGAACAATCTAAAATATATTTTACAAATATGTATGATAAAGGGAAAATTTATGAGATGGATCTCGAAGGTAATAATTCAAAAATAAGAGTCGATCTATTTAACGACTATAGTGATCATACAAATTATTTCACGTTTGGCGTTGATGATTATAAGAAAGCAGAAAAACCAACTGTAGAATATGCAGCAGATGAAATACTATCTTTTGAAGATTCGGAATTTGAACGATTCCTGTGTGCTATGTTTAATAAAGAGCCAGGTACAATAACAGGTAGTGATTTGCTTAGCGTTCGCTTTTTTGGATACTATGATGGACACCCACAATATGAATCAGATCTTAAAAATTTAGGCGCGAATGTTTTATTAGAAAAAAGCATGATTTATTTCAACACATCTTCATTGTCCTATAATATTGATGTTCCTGAAATCATGTTTGATGAAGCAAGCGGAGATACCCTTACATACCGAAACGAATGTATAAAAATGAGTGTTATTAGCAGAGATTGGATGTCAGAGCATGTTTTAAAATATATGTACTATTTCAAAAACCTGGAAGCAGTACTTTTGGCATATTTTGAATTACCCGATGAATTAAATTTACCAGAAGGTGCAGGATACTTTGGCATTAGTATATACTGATTTCGAAAAAAATATCTGTAATAAGCTATTCTTGAAACGCTTGCTTTGTCTAAAGGCCAGTGGTTATGGGAGAGAAAAAGCGAAAACTTTCTTGTGTAGAATCTGTTTTGCTGATTAACACTATACAAAGCGATTGTTTGCGTGTTAATATTAATTGACTACGGTCATTTAATGTTGAAATCGAAATATGTCGGTACGCAAAGGACGTGATAGTTATGTCTTATGACGGCAAGAACAGAAGAGAAATGGCTGATAAGACGAGGCAGAAAATATATGATAGTGCGGCAAAACTGCTTGCTATTAATGATTATAAAGATGTGAGTGTTGATTCGATCGTAAAAATGGCTGGTGTGGCTAAAGGCTCTTTTTATGTTCATTTTGAATCGAAGGACGCTTTAATTAGAACAATGATTCAAGAACAGGTCAGGGAAGCGGATGCCGACTATAAGAGTTTCCTAAAGTCTTTCGCTGATGATGAGTCAGCTGAGGTAATGATGCTTGCTTTGATCAGCAGAATAGCTGATGTTTTGGTAAATAAGATCGGCTGCGATAAGATGAAAGTGGTTTATAGAGCTCAGATCGCAAAGGATGTCGATACTGCTTTAATTTCCGACTATAATAGAGAAATTTATGCGCTGTTTAGTAATATTTTGGAGCGTGGAATCAAGAGCGGTGAATTTTGCACTAATATTACACTTGATATTTTGACTAAGCATTTTATGATGGCTATTCGGGGGATTACCTATGAATGGTGTATTCGGCATCCTGATTTTGACTACAAAGCACAGGCTCTGCTACATTTTAGAATTTTGCTGGAGGGCATCCGTAATTGCTCGGATGTGAAGGGTTAGCAATAGAGGTGAGTATAACTTATCGTGCAGGTTAAGCGAGGAGATTTTGATGATGATTAAGCGTCTGACTGCTGTTTTTATTTGTTTGTGTCTTGTTTTCATTTTTGTTCCGGTTTTTGGTGATGAAGAGCAAGGCTTTATTGTTAATATTCTTGAGGGCGAGGACAATAGTTATACATATTCTTCTGGTAGGTTAATTTTTACCAGAGACGGAACTTATGAAGTAAGCATGGCTGACGATGTATCAACTACTTCTGATGTGATTAAGATATCTGAGGGTGTTGTAGCTGTATTGAAGATAAATAATCTCAATATCGAATTAAATAATGACAGTGCTTTATCGGTTGCGGCGAAAGCTGTATGTGAGCTTGAATTGATGGGAGATAGTGAATTCGATGTCTCTGGTGCCGTTAATACTTATGCTGCCGTACATGTTCCTGATGGCGCAAGTTTAAACATCAAAGGAGAAGGTAGCTTATTGGCTATTTCCAATTCAGGTGCAGGCATCGGAGGAGGAGACGGCGAAAATGGCGATGCTGGCAATATAACGATAAGTGGTGGATCTGTTGATGCACAAAGCGCTTTTGGAGCTGGCATCGGTGATGGATATGGAGGCGCTGGCAGTAATATTACGATAAGTGGTGGAATAGTTTCGGTTCAAAGTCATAGTGGAGCAGGTATTGGTAATGGTGCTGATTATAGTGGTACTCCACAAGATAAAAGCGGTAATATTACGATCAACGGTGGTACTGTCACGGCTTATTCACTTTTTGGTGCCGGTATAGGTAGTGGTTCCCAGACGAGTAGTAATCATATTACAATAAAAGATGGTACAGTTGTTGCACGAAGTGAGTATGGAGCTGGTATAGGAAGAGGAGTTGATTCTGCGGACAAAAGCGGTGTGATTACTATAGATGGCGGTAAAATTATCGCAGAAAGTTTTCAGGGAGCAGGTATTGGAGGTGGCTCCAGTAGTTCCGGCGGTGTGGTTATTATAAATGGTGGCGAGATTACCGCAAATAGCAATTATGGAGCAGGTATTGGCGGGGGTGATCTCTTTGGCTACTCAATAGATCAAGATATCGGAACTTTAGTTACAATAAGCAACGGAACAATTGAAGCCAAATCCAAAAGCGGTGCAGGTATTGGTGGAGGGGTTTTTGGCAACGGCGGCATTGTCTACATCGCCGGTGGTTCGATTTTGGCATCTTCGGAAAGCGCCGAGGCATTTGGTCATGGCTGGGTGGTACCTAATCACCCTCCTCTTGATAATGGTATTCTGTTTGACCGGCCTGAAGGATCACCTGTTTATTTGACAGAGTTTACCACCGATCTTGGTGAGAGCACTTTTCTTGAAGCTGATTCTATAGTGTTAAGTGGCAAGGCATATGGTTATGGTACCAAAAACTTGCGAACAGATGAGGCTGGGAAGTTGTATTTTTATTTGCCAGAAGGATTAACAGTTGCAAAATATAATGGCACCAATTACATAGCATATGTGCAGTCAACTGAAACAAATTCTTTTGAACTGAGACCGGAACAGAAAACCGCTTCTGGTATCATTGTCAACAACATACCTTATCTAAAACTCTTAGCTAACTACGATGACTTTGGTTTTGAAATCAAAGATAATGAAACTGAACTGGCAGTATCAACAGATATTTTTCTGCCCATCGTGCGTGCAAAAATGTATAATTCTGTTTATCCAGAAGCAGTTAAATTATCTGTCCGTTTAGCTGATATATTTTCCTTATCATTTCAAGACGAAGTAAATGAGATTGACAAATTGCTCGCTGCAAAACTCATTGAAACTGCTCCTGATCCCTCTACACTGGCAAAAGCAGAGCAGCTTCTTGTGCTTGATATTTCTCTTCGTACTATAGCAGATGACATAGCTGTTCAGCCGGATAACGGTCTCGTAACAATTTCTATGCCTCTACCTGACGGTTATGATCCGAATAAGACTATGATAGCTCATAGAAAGTCAGATGGAACTATCGAATTTATGGAAAGCACGATTGAAAATGGCTGGATAACCTTTAGCACAGGTAGTTTCTCAAGTTTTATCTTGTTCGAAATGAATATAACGGTTGCCGAGCTAATGTCTCCCCTGCCCTCTGATAATTCAGATAATTCGCAGGATTATCAGGATTCAACTACAGACAGCAATTCTTCTGGTACCGAAGACATTGGCGGCGAAGAGGTCTCTCCTGACGATAGTGGTCAGGCAAATACTAATAACGAGGTTAAGGGATTTCCTGTCGATAGCAAAGAGATACCAAAGACGGGTGAATTTAGTCAAACTGGATCGTGGGCAATAATTATCTTGGCAGCAATCCTGGTTGCTTCTATCGTGAGAAGGAAAATAACAACTACTAGCCAATTCGATAGAGTCTTCCGCCGTCGGTGACTGCATAAAGAGCTCCGTCTGGCCCTTCGCAAACATCGCGGAATCTCTGCCCTTCGTCGGAAAGTAGTCTTTCTTCGGCGACCACTTTGCCGTTATCGATGACCAGTCGGGCTATATGTTGACTGACAAGACCTCCGATAAAAAGATTACCTTGCCATTCTGGCATCTTATCAGAAGTGTAGAACGTCATACCGCTTGGTGCAAGTGACGGATCCCAGTAATAAACCGGTTGTTCCATCCCGGGCATAGCTGATTTTGCTCCGGGAATTGGATCGCCGGAATATTCTGTGCCGTAGCTTATCTCCGGCCAGCCATAATTTTTGCCGGCTTTGATCAGGTTAAGCTCGTCACCGCCCTTGGGTCCCATCTCACTGATCCAGACATCTCCTGTATCTGGCTGAATTGCCAATCCTTGGACATTGCGATGTCCATATGAATAAATCTCCGGCAGCGCACCGGCTGTGCCGATAAAAGGATTGCTTGATGCGGGTTCGCCGTCAGATGTAATATGAACTACTTTGCCATGACCGTTGTCGAGAGTTTGAGCGTTTGGTCTGGTTCTCAGATCTGATCTTTCGCCGGTAGTAACAAAGATATTTCCGTCTTGGTCGAAAGCTAATCGGCTGCCAAAATGCATGCTGTTGTCAAAATATGGTATAGCTCTCCAGATGATTTCAAAATTCTCAATTCTGCTTTCGTCATCGGCAAGGCGACCTTTTCCCAGTGCAGTTAAAGAACCTTGATTTGTTGCTTCTGCCAGTGTGAAGTAAAGCATTCGGCTCGACAAAAAATCAGGTGCCGGTTTCACATCCAGCAGGCCGCCTTGATTCCGGTCATCTACTGCGGGAAAACCGCCAATCGGCTCACTTAAATTTCCTTCTGTAGATAAAAAACGTATTGTGCCGGCTTTTTCAGTTATGACAAGTCGGCCGTCCGGCATAGCAGCAACTGCCCATGGACTACGCAGATCTTCAGTCAAAATGGTTACGGAGAAAGGTGTTTTTGTAACCGTGCCGGGTGCTCTGGTTTGACCTTCAAAAGCTGGTGGGTAGTCGGTGTAAGGAGGATTAGTTTCTACTGGCGGTAGAAGTGTAAGTTCAGGTGTAGGACTTGGTGCTTCTGTTGTTTTTGTCGTGGAAGTTTCATTTGTTTCTTCGGAAGTGGTTTTTGCCGTGGAATTATCCGGGTTTTGTGTTGTGCTGTCTCTATCGCCATTTGATGTATCTGTCGCAGCTTCGCCCGGTGGTTGTGATGTTTCCTCTGTGCCCGAGTCTCCCGCTGCGCAGGCGCTTAGTACAAATGATAAAAGAAATATGATCATCAGAAAACCTGATACTTTCTTTATAGTAAATACGTTGGAAGCCTTTTTAGATGCAGATAATATTTTTTTCATGGAAAACACCTCATTATCGATTCATTATCGCTTCTTCATTGGCTCATTATCGATTCATTATTGCCTAGGTATGCGTTGATTATAACCTGTCTACCCGGGGGTATTGGAATAACCATGGTTACCAACGCTATAATTTGTGGGAAAGAAAAGCGATATAAGTTAATTAGATCAAATGATGAAGGAATGTCAGGTTTAAGTATTGGCTGAAGTTTGATAGAATGGGGGCATTATTTGTTTTTCGGAGGCAGAAAACATGCAAATGCTTGTACTGGTACTGAATAAAACAGAAAAACTGGATGATATTCTCAAGGCGTTGCTTGATATCGGCGTTCGTGGCGCGACGATTATTGATAGTACTGGTATGGCCAGGGCTCTTGATCGTGATGAGTTGTCCATTTTTGGTTCGTTGCGAATGATTGTGGATAAAGACAGGGAAACTAACAAAACTGTTTTTATAGCTGTTCAGGATAGCCTGGTTGACAAGGCTCGTGAAACGATCGATCTGGTTGTGGGTGGTCTGTGTCGACCGGATACAGGTGTTCTGATTGGATTGCCGATAAATTTCTTTGATGGAAAGGTGTCGGAAGATGACTGAACAGTTCGTTTATCTTGCTATTGCTATGATTCTTGGTTTGCTTGGTGCTGCCCTGGCCAATAAGCTTAAACTACCTTCTGTTACAGGGTATCTGACTGCTGGTCTTGTTTTAGGGCTGATCAAAGTTATTCCAATGGAAACTCTGCATGGTTTCGCTTTGCTGACAGACCTGGCGCTCGGTTTTATCGCTTTTTCAATAGGCAATGAACTGAAACTGTCGATTTTGCGCAGGCTTGGAAAAACACCGATTCTAATAACGGTTGGGGAAGCAATGGGCGCTGTTGCTGTTTTGTTTGTCCTGCTGCTGATCTTTGGCTATCCGCTGCCGACGGCTCTGATGTTGTCTGCGATTGGTGCTTCAACGGCACCGGCGGCAACCCTTATGATTGTCAGACAATATAGGGCAGAAGGGCCTGTGACTCGGATGTTGCTGCCGGTAGTGGCTATGGATAATACCATCGCGCTCATAACCTTTTCAATCGCAGCAGCAATTTCGGAAGTATTAGTTGCTGGCAGTTCAATCTCTTTTGTCTGGATGATTTTATATCCCATACTTGAAATCGGCGGATCGCTTTTGGCTGGTTTCGTCATAGGTCTCTTGCTTTCTATGATGATACGATATTTTGAAAAAGACAATGACCGTCTTGCGCTGGTAATTGCCGCAGTATTGCTTGGTGTTGGGATTTCGGCATGGATTCATCTTTCTGCGCTTCTGGTCTGCATGGCAGCTGGTGCGACGATGAGTAATCTCAGCAAGAGTTCGCTTCGTGTATTCAAACTGACAGATGCCTTTACACCGCCGCTTTTTTTAATTTTTCTAGTCTTGTCCGGTGCTGAATTAAATCTTACAATGCTTCGTACACTAGGTGTTATGGGTGTGATTTATATTATTGGCAGAGCTATCGGCAAAATTGGAGGCAGCTTTATCGGTAGTCGTCTGGCAAAGGCGGAACCAGTTATTCAAAAACATATGGGCTTCACTTTGATTCCGCAAGCTGGCGTCGCAATAGGTCTTTCTCTGGCCGCGGTCAGGATTCTGCCTGAGTACGGCGAACAAATAAGAGTTGTTATTCTGAGTGCGACGATGATATATGAACTTGTTGGGCCGGTTATTACACGCCTGGCGCTGAAAAGTGCCGGTGAACTTCCTGATCTTGAAAAAAACTGCTGATAAGAGGAAGTGTGCTAGCTTTTGTCCAAAGAAAACTTCAAATCAATGAAACAATTATTTTGATGATTTTCGACCGCCTCAGGGCAATCCGGGGATCGGGTGGATAATGGGATCTACGGGATATTTGGGCAATCCGGGATCGGGTGGATAATGGACAATGTGGGTAATCAGGGGGAGTGGCAGGATAATGGGGGCAATCCATGATCGGCTGGACGGTGCGGGCGCACAAGAATTTGGTGTTTGTGTCTGGAAATGACTGGTATAAGGTTGTTACAGGTGAATTAGATATAAATATGTGTGTGGCACCTGGTGCCACACATCAATAAAGCTTTTTCCCGTGGAAAAACTTCTACCACAGGCGTTTCCTGAGAAATTTAAAATAAGCTTGCCTGACACATGTGTCAGACAAGCCTTTTTTCGATAAAGCTGCTAAATCAGTAACCGCAAGCTTTTCCAGGGTTTCGGTTGCTTTATGTGAGTGGTACATTAAATCCGTTCTACGGGGCGGCTTCTCCCAGATGAGATAGGGCGTCTGCGCTGAGATTGTAGGGAGCGACCGCCTGTCTGCCCGGTGCGGTTTGATGCACTTCTATTGCTTCTGTTGCCCTGCCCTGATCCGGTCGCTGCTCTGTTGCTTCTGCCTGGTCTGGCGGTACGATTGCGATCAAACATTTTGGTTGTGGTAGCAGTTTCGGTACCGGTCGCTGCAGCTATTTCGTTAGTTTGTAGAAAGGGGTGCTCTTCTACTTTTGGGATGCTGCGGCCGCAAAGTTTTTCGATATCACGTAGGTATTTCTTTTCTTCTACATCACAAAAGGAAATTGCGACTCCTTCATGGCCGGCTCTGCCGGTTCTGCCGATGCGGTGAATGTATGATTCCGGAATTTCAGGCAAGTCATAATTTATTACATGTGATAATTCGTCGATATCGATGCCTCTGGCGGCAATGTCTGTGGCTACCAGGATGCGGATTTTGTGGTTCTTGAAATTGCTAAGTGCAATCTGGCGGGCATTTTGTGATTTGTTGCCATGTATTGCCTGGGCACTGATATTGCGCTTGTTCAATTCTTTGACAACACGATCTGCTCCGTGTTTAGTTCTGGTAAAAACAAGTAATGATGTTAGTGAATTGTCTTTTATCAAAAACTCTAATAATTTGAATTTGCTTTTCTTGTTCACCATATAAAGTGACTGGCTGATTTTGTCTACTGTTGGTGAATCAGGTGTTATAGATACCTTTACCGGATCTTTCAAAATAGAGCGTGATAACATTATGATTTCTTTTGGCATAGTAGCTGAGAAAAAAAGTGTCTGTCTTTCTTTGGAGGTCTGGGCGATGATGTATTTAACATCGCGTGCAAAACCCATATCGAGCATCCTGTCAGCTTCATCAAGAGTCAGAATTTCTACATTCTGCAAATCTACCAATCCTTGATTCATCAAGTCTTTTAGGCGTCCTGGTGTAGCTACCAGAACATCTGCACCTCTTGCCAGTGCCTGTTCTTGTGGTTTTTGCGAAACTCCTCCAAAAATAACGCTGATTCGGAGTTTTATATTACTGCCATAAGCACATAGATTTTCGTATATTTGTAAAGCCAGTTCCCTGGTGGGTGTTAAAATTAATGACCTGACATGGCCGCTGGAATTTCTTTTTGCTCTTACCGGTTCGCCTTTTTCGAGGTTTTGTAAAATTGGTACTGCAAAAGCGGCTGTTTTGCCTGTGCCTGTCTGGGCAACAGCCAGCAGATCTCTGCCGGCGATTATCGGTGGTATAGCCTGGCTTTGTATTGGCGTGGGTTTTAAATAGTTTTCTGTTTTAAGTGATTTGAGTATTGAGGGAATAATGCTTAATTCTTGGAATGTCATGAAATCTCCTTGATTATTAATTTGTTCGTAGTCAACCTGACACTTATACCACATATTCGGTACAAAAGATATAGAGAAATCTGAAAGTTGTGTCATTAATTCAAAATAACAAAAGTGTTTACTAAACAAATAAAAACAAAAATGCATGAGTTTACGACCTTGTTTTGTTGTTAAATACATAAATATTTGCTTTTTTTACAATTTTACTGGTTGTAATGTACATAAAATTTCAAAAATAGGCTTGACATTGCTGAAAAATAAAGATAATATTTCATTAACGTTTATTAAACAAATAAACGTTGTGCAGTAAATGGTTTTGTCAAACGCTAATGAGCACTATTGTAAAGGAGATTATTATGAAAAAGGCTACTAGAAAAGTTCTGGCATTGTTACTGTGTATGGTTTTAACACTTTCGATTGCAGGATGTGGTTCTGTTAATGACACAGAGGGTACTCCTACAACAGAAAAAGCTGTTACTGAAGGTAATGATACAGAAGGAAATGACACACAGGCTTCAGATGATGGTAATAAAGATGGTTACACAATAGCAGTTGTACCAAAATTGACCAGTATCGCCTGGTTCCAAAGAATGGAAGTAGGTGTCAATGAATTTGCTGAAGAAACAGGTATTGATGCTTTTTATACAGGTCCTTCAGAGGGTGATGGTGCGCTTCAGGCTCAAGTTATAGAAGATCTGATTGCTCAAAAAGTTGATGCTATTTGCGTAGTTCCATTTTCTACAGAAGCACTGGAACCAGTTCTAAAAAAAGCTATGGATGCCGGTATAGTCGTTATTGCACATGAAGCTGCTAACATGACAAATATCGATTATGATATCGAAGCATTCGACAATGAAGAGTATGGCAGACACTTTATGGAAAGAATCGGAGAATTAACAAATGGAGAAGGTGAATACATTTTAACAGTTGGTTCACTTACTTCTGCTTCGCATAATCAATGGGTAGATGCTGCTAAGGCTTTGCAGGAAGAAAAATTCCCTAATATGTCTCAGTTTGGAGATAAAATTGAAACTGCAGATGATCAGTCCGTATCTTATGACCGGGTTAAAGAAGCTTTGACTGCCAATCCCAATATAGCTGCTATACAAGGTTCTGCTATGCCGGATGTAGCGGGTGCGGCTCTTGCTGTTGAAGAACTAGGTTTAGCTGGTAAAGTCAAAATAGTTGGCACATCTTTGGTTTCTGTTGCTGGAAAATATGTTGAAAATGGAACTATAGATACCATCTCTTTCTGGGATCCTGCTTTAGCCGGTAAAGCAATGATACAGCTTGCTATTAAAGTTCTAGATGGTGAAAGTATTGAAAGTGGTTTGGACTTAGGGGTAGAAGGGTATAATAATTTAACTCTTGACGACAAGGTTTTTTATGGTCAAGCATGGATTGATGTAACAAAAGATAATGTAGATGATCCTGCTTTCGGATTCTGAGTTTTTATAAATAGGAATAGTTCAAACATTGTATGAATAAAAGTACGAACTTTATTGGCTTTATCTTAATTTAAAAATGAAGTTCGTACTTTTTTATTACACTATATCTGGCAGGTGGATGATATGTCTGATGCATTTATGAAATTGAAAAGAATTGAAAAATCTTTTGGTGGTGTGCAAGCCTTAAAAGGTGTTGATTTAGAGATAAGAAGAGGGGAAATACACTGCCTGGCTGGAGAGAATGGCTCTGGGAAATCTACTTTGATTAAAATTATATCCGGTGTTCACAATGCGACTGCCGGTAGTGTTTACATAGATGGTAAAGATGTTGGAAAACTGACTCCTATGGATGCGATTAATTATGGTACCCAGGTTATATATCAGGATTTTGCAGTTTTCCCTAATCTTACTGTGGCTGAAAATATTGCTATGAACCGAGCTGTTATGACAAAAGCCAAGAGAATGAATTGGAGTGAGTCAAGAAAAATAGCTTGCGAAGCAATGGAAAAAGTAGGAGCCCATATTGACCCTGATATTTTGGTAGAAAGGTTATCAGTTGCAAATAAGCAAATGGTTGCAATTTGTAGAGCCATAATCAATGATGCCAAACTTTTGATACTAGATGAACCAACAACTGCTTTGACAGCAAAAGAAGTAGAGAAATTGAATACTATTATCAGAAATCTAAAAGATAAGGGTATAGGAATTGTTATTGTAAATCACAAGCTGGATGAAATATATGAGATTGCTGATTATTTAACGATTTTGAGAAATGGTGAAAGTGTCGCTTGTGGTCCCATTGGTGAATTTGATAGAGCTAGGTTCATAAAAAATCTGACTGGAAGAGATATTGTAGATACTAAATATCAGCCTGTTGCGTCAAAAGAAGAAGTCATAAGAGTTGAAAATTACTCTAGAAAAGGTGCGTTTGAAAATGTAAATTTTGTACTCAAAAAAGGTGATGTTCTAGGAATCACCGGACTTCTTGGCTCTGGGCGTGGAGAAATTGCTGATGCTTTATTCGGACTTGCTCCTGCAGATTCAGGCAAAGTATATAAATATGGAAAAGAAATTGAAATCAACTCAGTAGAAGATGCTATTAATAATAAAATTGGTTATGTGCCCGAAGACCGTTTAACGCAAGGCTTATTTCTGGATATGTCAATTCAGGATAATACTGTATCCTCTTCGATAAAAAAGTATTACAAAAAAGGCAAAATTAATTACTCTAAGATGTATGAGGATACAAAAGATTGGATTTCTAAAATAGGGTGCGTTGCTCCTTCGCCGGACGTAAAAATCAGAACTTTGTCCGGAGGCAATGCTCAAAAAATTGTTTTAGCTAAATGGTTAAATGCGCAGCCCGATTTAATTATTCTAAATGGACCTACAGTGGGTGTTGATATAGGTGCAAAGTCAGATATTCATAGCAAACTTCATGATCTGGCTAGAAAAGGTGTAGGAATAATTGTTATTTCGGATGATTTGTCAGAGCTGATAATCAATTGTAACAAAATCATAGTTATGAATAACGGGAAAATATCTGTAGAAATCAATACCAGAGACTATGATGAAAGCGAGCTGGCTGGTTTGCTTAATCAGGATTAAAGGGGGTGCGATATGAAAAACAAGCTGAAATATAAAGTTGTTTCGAATGAAATGATAGTTATATGTATAATTTTTGGGCTTTCTTTGCTCATTGGATTGGTTAACAGTGCTTTTTTTGGCGTGCCAACATTAATCAGTCTTACTCGTTCGATGTTGGTGACTTTGATATTTGCTATAGCGGAAATGATAGTTGTGGTTTCCGGCGGTATAGATATTTCTTTTCCGGCGGTTGCATGTCTTTCTCTTTACGGAACAGTAAAGTTTATGTTGGCTATGGAAATAGACAATGCTTTATTTGCCTTTGTGATGGCTGCCGTAATAGGGATATCAATAGGTTTCATAAATGCAATTCTTATAGCTAAATTCAAAATACTACCGTTGATTGCGACTTTGGGTGTTAGCAGTTTTGTCAGTGGCGGAACGCTTGCTTTTTTAGGTACAAATGAAATTTCAAATATACCTAAAAATGTAGATAAGCTATCACAGATGTTTTTGTTTACATATACGAATCAAAATGACATTAAATTTTCTATGACGGTTTTAGTTTTGATACCGGTAATTATTTATCTGGGTGCTCATATAATTATGCGGCATACTATGTTGGGTAGAGGGTTTTATGCAGTCGGTGGAGACCCTAATGCTGCCAGAATAGCTGGTTTTAATGTCACCAGAATACAATTTATTTCTTATATGACTTCTGGTTGTCTTGCTGGCATAGGTGGTATGACATATATGATTTTGATGAGGCAAGCAAGTCCTCAAGCTTTGATGGGCAGTGAGATGATGGTTATCGCTGCTGTTGTAATAGGGGGGACAAGAATAAGTGGTGGCCATGGTTCTGTATTAGGAACTTTTCTAGGAGTTACTTTAATTGCACTTGTTCAAAACAATTTGATCATGCTCGGAATTCCGACGCATTTTCAAACCCTTGTTGTTGCACTGATCATAGTCATGGGTACCACTATTACATCTGTAAGAGCAAAAAGAATAGCTAATAGTGCAAAGATATAAGGAGGTGGCAAAAGGTGAACAAAATTATTTCAACTCTGAAAAAAACGGATAAAGATTCGGCTACCTTATTTTCAATTGCTGTTGTGATATTTGCAGTAATGAGTATTCTGTCACCAAAAACTTTTTTGAGTGCTACAAATCTTCAGGGGATGGGTATTCAATTTGCAGAGTTTGGTATTCTGGCTTTTGGTATGTTGCTGGCTATGATTTCCGGAGGTATAGATCTATCCCTTGTCGGTATTGCGAACTTTTCAGGAATAGTAGCATCGGTGGTAATGATCAGGCTTGGAGGCAGTAATTTTTCGATTGTTGTGGGTGTTTTTGCCGCTTTGATAATCGGTCTGCTATGTGGTTTGCTTAATGGCTTTTTTATAGGTTATTTGCAAATAACGCCTATGCTGGTAACTCTTTTTGGGTTGCAGCTTTATACCGGATTGGGGCTGCTGATTACCAAAGGGCCTGCAATTACAGGATTGCCTGCTGCTTTTAGCATGATTGCAAATGGAACGTTACTTGGATTCCCGATTGCAATCATTATATTTATTATAGTGGCAATTATTATGAGTTTTCTACTTAAGTCAACTATTTACGGTAGAGAAGTTCGTTATATGGGTACTAATTCAGTAGCATCAAAATACGCAGGTATAAATAATCTTAAAGTGACGCTGAAGACTTATGCATTTTCTGGAATAATGGGCAGCATAGGAGGTATTCTTATTTCTTCTCATTATAATTCCGCAAAATCAGATTATGGAAGTTCATATACATTGCTGACATTGCTGATAGTTGTGCTAGGGGGAACGAACCCTAACGGTGGGTATGGAAAAGTTGGCAGTGTTACTTTATCTATTATTGTATTGCAATTGATTTCCAGTGCTTTTAACATTTTGCGGGTAAATGCTTTTATAAAAACCTTTGTCTGGGGTCTTTTGCTGATATTGATTATGATTGCCAATTATCTGGTGGCAAGAAGAAAACAACAAAAAGCCAACTAATAATTATATGAAAACAAATAAGAGTATATTTGACAGAAACTGTTAACTCTAAAATAAAAAACTTGAAATACAAGGAGGAATTAGAAATGAAAAAAATAATTAACAAACCGGAAAATTATGTGAATGAGATGTTGGAAGGGCTATATATCGCACATCCTGATCTGATAACTTATACCAATGATGATCTTCGCTGCTTGGTGTCGGCTAATAAAAAAGAAGGCAAGGTAGCTATTGCTACCGGTGGTGGATCAGGGCATTTGCCTTTGTTTTTGGGTTATGTGGGAAAAGGTATGCTGGATGGATGTTCTGTTGGTGATGTTTTCCAATCGCCCAGCGCAGAACAGATGCAGGCAGTTACAAAAGAAATTGATTCTGGAGCAGGTGTCCTTTATATATATGGAAATTATAATGGAGATATATTCAATTTTGATATGGCCGCTGAATTGGCGGACTTTGAAGATGAAATACGAGTCGAAAGTGTTGTTGCCGGAGAAGATGTTGCGTCTGGTCCTTTGGCAAAAGAAGGTGAAAAAAACACAAGAAGAGGGGTTGCTGGAATATTCTTTGTTTATAAATGTGCTGGTGCAGCAGCTGACGCAATGTTGAATCTGGATGAGGTTAAGCGTGTGGCTCAAAAGGCTGCTGCTAATGTCAGATCTATCGGAGTGGCTTTGACTCCTTGTATAGTTCCTCGAGTTGGAGAGCCAGGTTTTTCCATTGGTGAGGATGAAATGGAAATAGGCATGGGGATACATGGTGAAACCGGTATACGTCGCGGGAAAATAGAAACTGCAGACAAAATAGTAGACGAAATGTTAAATAAGCTAATAGAAGATATCCCACATGAAGAGGGAGATGAATTTGCAGTCCTGGTCAATGGTCTGGGTGCAACGCCTCTAGATGAACAGTATATAGTAACTAGAAGAATTGAATCTCATCTCAAAGAGAAAAACCTTAAATCTTACAGATATTATATTGGCGAATATGCAACCTCGCTTGAAATGGCTGGTTTTTCTATTTCTTTGCTTAAATTGGATAAAGAGTTAAAAGACCATCTGAATGCGCCTGCGCAAACGCCGTTTTTCGTCCAGTTATAAGACCGTATATAAAAAACAAAGTTTGAATTAAAATTTAAGAAGAGGAGGTTTGATGTTTTGGACAGATTATATATAGATAAATTTTTTAAAGAGCTGCAAGATATTATGTGCGAGAATACAAAGTATTTAATAAAACTGGATAGTGTTGTTGGGGACGGCGATTTAGGACTGACAATGAGTGATGGTTTTGTAGCTGCTTATAAAAGCGTAATGGCAAACGAAACATCTGATATAGGCAAATTGCTTTTTGGTGCAGGTAAAGCAATGTCTCAGGCGGTGCCTTCGACTATGGGTACTCTTATGGCATCAGGTCTTATGCAGGCTGGTAAGGTTCTAAAGGGTAAACAAGAGTTAGAATTTGAAGATATTGTTGATTTTTTTCAAGCTTATTTTGATGGTGTTGCGAACAGAGGTAAGGCTAAGGTTGGTGATAAAACATTTTTAGATGGATTAGAACCGGCGGTTTTTTCGCTCAAAATATCTTTGCAGACTGGTGATTCTTTAATCACAGCGGCAGAGAAGGCAAAAAAAGCAGCTGAGGAAGGCTTTTTAAATACAACAAAAATGATTGCGGTTCATGGACGCGCAGCTTCAAGAGGAGAAATGTCAAGATCTTTAGAAGATCCGGGAGCTGCGGTTGCTGTGCTAATCATGAAAGCATTTGAAAATTCGCTCAAAAAATAATTATAGTTTTAAGAAAAGTTTAGCTGTTTTAGCCCTGCAGGTATTAGCATAATTCAATTTGGAAATCTTTTGCTAATGCTTTTCCTGCAAGGGCTGAAACATGTATTTTGAAACATGAAATGCCATTTGCTCTTGATTAAAATCTGGTTATAATAGAGAGCAGGTAACTAATATCTGTGACCTGAAGATATGAATTGCTGGTATATTTTCTGAAAGGTTTTATAAAAGCAGAATCTCAGGTTTGAAAATTTAGTATTTTATCCTATGTTTTAAGGAGCAAAAAAATTTGAATTTAAGAAAGTTGTCAAAAATCGCAGGTGTATCTCCTTCTACTATTTCGTTGGTGCTAAATAACAGGCCGGGAGTAAGTGAAGAAACACGCAAGCATGTCTTGGATGTTATTGCACAAAACAATTATATTTTGCCTAAAAAGACTGATAATAAAAAGCAAATAGCTTTTATTAAGTATATTAAAAACGGTATGATTGTTGAAGAAAATTCAGGTTTCATATCTAATATTATGGATTCTATCCATAATGAATGTATGAACCATAATTATAGTTTGAATATTATAGTTTCAGAAAATTGTCTGGAAAAAACTCTTATAGATCTCAATTATGATAATTATCAGGGAATAATTCTTGTAGGGACTGAATTAGAATGCGTGTCATATCCACTTTTGAATCGGATACCTATTCCTTTTGTTGTGCTTGACAATATTATGCCGAACCTAAACTGTACTAGTGTGGCTATAAACAATAGCGAAATAGTATATAAAGCTTTGGAATATCTTGCTTCAACTGGTCATAAAGAAATAGCCTATTTTAGAAGTGATATGAGTATTCAGAATTTTGAAGAAAGAACGGAGACTTTTTTGACGGCTCATAAACAGCATTCTCTAACATATAAACCTGAGCATGAATTTTTCCTGACTCCTACACTCATAGGGGCTTATGAGGCCATGAAAAAATATCTGGAAAAAGGAGTGTCTTTGCCGGATTGTGTTTTTGCCGATAATGATACAATCGCAATAGGAGCTATAAAAGCGCTAAAAGAGTTTGGCTATAAAGTTCCTGAAAATATTTCAATAATTGGTTTTGATGATATACATTTTTCTGCAATTAATTCCCTTACGACGATGTCCGTGCCGACTAAACTGATGGGTTCGGTTGCTTTTAAACAATTGTTAAACGCTATGGAAGAACCTTCAAAGTACAGCATGAAAATACGTATTGGTGGCGAATTAGTTATTCGTGATAGTGTTAAAAACAAGTTGGATTAAATATATTGAAAAAGTATAGCTTTCAATATGATCGTTATAGAAAATGAGCTTTTTCATCCTTTTTCAAAAATGGCGTCCATAATCAGATTTAATTCTTTTTCCAGGCGTTCGGCTATTTCATAGCTGAAATCATGCAGGCACCAGTCAATGATGCTGCCGCGAACATATTTTATTAGCATATCTGCAGCTTCTTCTGGGGCAAGTGTTTGGTTCAAAAATTGATCCGATGCCCTTATACAGGATAGAACTGCCCTGTAGTATTTTCTGTTTGGATCTACTGCGGAGTGATTTGAGTCATTCAGTATATTTAAATAATATTCTTTGATAAGTGGACCTGCTTCTGTAACAATGAAATTTGTCTGTTGAAGTAAAATTTTCATGATAGCTTTTTTAGGAGGTCTGCAATCTTCTGTGGATCTTTTTTTGTCCTCAAAATGTTCATTTAAAGTTTCGTCAAATAAAAGAAAAGACTTGTTCATGACGTCTTGTTTGGATTGAAAGTGATGATAAAAGGCGCCTATGGAAACATTGGCTTTTTTGCATATTTCTTTAATGCTGGTTTTTTTCCAGCCGCGTTCGCGAACTATTATTATTGCAGCTTGAAGTATAGCTTGTTGAGTTTCTTCTGATCTTTTTTGAACTTTTTTCATAAAACATACCTCTTTAAATTTGATTGTAATGTGCATATATGATAAATTAAAACAGAATCGTGTTCTGTTTTAATTATAACACAGGAGGTTATTTCCATGAAGACAGATGTTCTGATCCAGGAACTTGTTGACAGCTACGGCAGTTGGGTGAGAAATGATACCGATAATCAGGCGGGAAGTACCGGTCGTATGACAAAAGAGCTTTATCCATATGACAGTATGTTTTCCCCTATTAAGGTAAACAGTGTTACTTTGAAAAACAGGATCGTTATGGCTCCTATGGGCAATATCGATATGTGTGAAGAAACAGGCAGACCTAATGATAAAATGCTGCAGTATTTCTTTGCCAGAGCCAAGGGTGGAGTAGGCCTGATTACGACCGGACTGGTACCTGTTAGCCATGGGATAGACAATTCAATAACAGAGATGGATGATCTTTCTTATTTCCCACGGATAGACCGCAGCCGTACAGTTTTTGCCGGCTGGCGCGATCTGGCACAGGGTGTGCATGCCCATGGCAGTAGGATATTCATTCAGCTGACTCCGGGTCTAGGCCGCGTGGGTAATCCGCAATGTCTTATAAATGAACATAAATTCCCGGTTTCTGCATCATTTAACCCTAATTTTTATATACCTCAGATTCCTTGTGTGCGATTGTCTGACCGCAAACTCAAGAAAATAATCAAAAATGCAGGGCAGGCTACAGCCGATGCCAGAGCTGCAGGTATCGATGGTGTTTATCTGCATGGTCATGAAGGCTATCTGCTGGAGCAGCTTACCAATCCGGCTTTTAATCGAAGATCATTAGGTAAATATTCCGACTGGCAGCGCTTTGGCATTGATCTGGTCAAAGAACTCAGGCGCCGAAGTGATAATAAATATCCGATTATGTATAGAATTGATTTGTCTCTGGCTCTCAATGAGACTTATGGTGAAGAGGGTATGAACATATCTGCTCTCAAGAAGTTCAAAAATGGTAGAACAATTGAGCAGACACTTGATTATATGACCAATCTGGTAAAAGCAGGTGTGGATATGTTTGATGTCGATCTTGGCTGTTACGATAACTGGTGGCTGCCGCACCCGCCTGCAGGTATGCCGGCAGGTTGTTTTCTGAAAGTTTCAAAGCTGGTCAAGAATCATTTTTCCCAAAATAATATCAAGTCTAATGCAGGGCTTGATGTTCCTGTAGTTGCTGTTGGTAAGCTAGGCTACCCGGATATAGCGGAGCAAGCTTTGCGTGATGGAGAATGTGATATGGTCATGCTTGGCAGACCTTTATTGGCAGATCCGGATTGGCCAAACAAGGCATACTCTGGCAAGGTTGAAGATATCAGACCATGCATCGGCTGTCAGGAAGGTTGTATAAATGAATTCGTAGATGGCGGTCACCCACAGTGTGCAGTTAATCCGCGAACTGGTTTTGAGCATAACGTAGTAGAGCTGCCGATGCCAGCCGCGGTGAAGAAAAAAATAGCGGTAGTTGGATCGGGTCCAGCCGGCATTGTGTTTGCTATAACGGCAGCTGGCAGGGAGCATGAGGTCACGATATATGAAAAGAGTAAGCACGTTGGCGGGCGAGTTATCCCTGGCAGTATTCCTAAGATTAAATATGAGCTCGATAATTACAGGGCTTATCTCGAGAGGCAATTGATGCAGGTAGTCAAAAAAGGTAAAGTCAAGCTGCACTTAAATACAAAGGCTAATTTGGAAATGCTCAAGGAAAAGAATTTTGACAGTATTGTTTTTGCTTCAGGCACAGTAAATGCAGCGCCGAAATTTCCGGGAGCAGAAAAGATTCGTACTGTTCAGGCAACGGATCTGTTAAATGATCCGGCGTTGATCGGTGATGCTTCAAAGATTGTTGTTGTAGGTGGTGGGGTAGTTGGATGTGAGACTGCTTACTGGCTAAAATACGAATATGATCGCGATGTAAAGGTTGTGGAAATGCTGCCTTATATCATGCATGGTATCTGTACGGCAAATCGTGGTCACTTAATTTATTATCTCAAAAAAGAAGGTGTGGAACTGCTCAACTGCACTAAGGTAACTGGTTTTGATAAGGATAAAGTAAAAATTAGTCGTAATGCGTCTAAAGGGGTTCCCAATCCTTATAATACCTGGCAGCCGATACTGCCTGAAAATATAGAAAATCCATTGGCTCCTAAAATTGGTAATGAAACTGTGGAAGAGTTCTTAGAGGCTGACCTTGTAGTTCTTGCTCTTGGCGGCAAACCAGATAACAGTATGTTCTATGAGGCGCAGAAAAATAGAGCTTCTGATGAAATATTAAATATAGGAGACAGCTTTGATGCCGGCAAAGTGCTCGAGGCTACGAGAGCAGCTCAGGCTCTGGCATATACGATCTAGAAGGAGGTATGACAAAGTGCAGCTTACCAAAGAGCAACAATCTATTCTTGATGGACAGCAAGGCGAGATCATGGCCAAGGTATTGAAAACTCTTGTCATGTACGGAGAAACCTTTGGCGCTGAACATATGGTTCCAGTAACCGGAACAAAAGGACATCTGGTAACGAGTTTTGGTTTGTCGGTAATGAAACCTGTTTACTCTCTGATGCAACAGCTGATTGAGGCCGGAGTGATTTCCAAGCAGTCTTTTAGCGTAGATCCGAGACCTCTGGATAAAAATGTGCCTGCTAGTTTGTTACAGAACATAGTTTTTAAAGTCATGTATTCCAAACAAAAACAGTATGAAAAACAGTTGACAGATATGGGTCTGATGTCGGCAGATGCTTTTACCTGTACCTGCTATATGGATGAAATTGGCAATATACCTGAAAAAGGGCAGATTTTAAGCTGGGCTGAGAGTAGTGCTGTAGTATACGCAAATAGCGTATTGGGGGCAAGGTGTAATCGTAACTCGGGCATAATTGAAATGTTTGGGAGTATTGCGGGATTTGTACCATATTTTGGATTGCTTACAGACCAAGGGCGGAAGGCTTCGTGGGTTGTAGAAGTAAAAACTACTAAGAAACCGGAAGCCCAGATTTTTGGCAGTGCAATCGGGATGAAGGTTATGGAAGAAGTGCCGTATATAAGAGGTCTTGATCGTTTTTTGGGAAATGAATTAAATTCACAGACCAAAGATTTCCTAAAGGATATGGGTGCAGCTACTGCCTCAAATGGTGCGGTCGGCCTTTATCATGTAGATGGACTAACGCCCGAAGCAGTGAGCCAGAAAGACGACTTGATTTTGCCTGATGCCAAGACATATATAATTGATGATGCAGAACTTGAACGGGTAAAAGCTGGTTATCCTATCATCTGGGAGGATCCAAAAGCTACTCCCAGACTTTGTTTTATAGGTTGTCCTCATTTGTCTTTAAGTCAGCTTCGGGAATGGACTGAAAAGCTTGAAAAGTCACTTGAATCAGCCGGTAAAAACAAGGTGGAGCTGCCCGTTGTTATGACTGCTGCTCCAGCGGTAAAAGCAAAGTTTGAACAGACATCAGAATTTCAAAAACTTAAAGCTCTGAAGGTTGTACTCTCTGATATTTGTCCTCTTATGTATATGAACAATCCAATGTGTCGCAAGATGCCGGTAATAACAAATTCAAATAAGCTAAGAACATATACCACTGCCAGATACTGTACTGATGAAGAGATCTTAAATGCTATAGTAAAAGGAGGTCTGTCATCATGAAAACATTCAAAGGTAGAGTTGTAGTATCAGGAACGGCAAAAGCAGAAGCGCTTGTCAGCCGTTCCGGGTTCAATACTCTGGCAAGTTTCCAGAAAAGTCTGATGTCCGGCGATAAAGATGCAACTTGCTCAGATCAGAATAATCAGGAAATTTTCGGAAAACCAATGCATGGAAGGGCTCTGTGTCTGCCTCAGACTATCGGCTCAACGACAGGAGGAATGGTTTTATACTGTGCTTCTTCTTTGGGGCAGCAGCCGGCATGTCTGCTTTTTTCCGGGCCGATAGATTCTCTAGCGGCTGCCGGAGCCATTCTTTCCGATGTCTGGACTGATGTCAATATGCCAACCATAGACAATCTTGGTTTAGAGTTTTTGGAATATGTACAGACCGGCAAAAATGTGATTGTGGAAGAAGATGGAACAGTAATAGTTGAGTGAGCAGTTTTGTCAGATTACTTTTAAAGATCTTATCTTTGAGATTTTTATACCAATTCTTTGGTCTGGCTTAAAAGGTATGTCATAAAAAAGTCAGAGTATATTTTCTGAAAACATTTTAATCTAGGCTGAGATGTGATTTTTAATCCATAATCAGTTTAAGTTGATTGGTTATGCAAGAAAATGCAAGAAAATGTCTTGAGATACAAAGCCAAGCATGATACAATGTGGGAAATTAAATCTATTACCATAATAGCTCGACATTTTAACGTTTTTATTACTCGATTTTTGGAAAAGAGAAGGGATAGGTATATGTAAAAAATGATTGCATCAGAGAGACGGTTGTACATAATGGAACAATTAAGTATAAAAAGTGTCGTTAGTTTAAAAGATGTATCCCAGGCTTTAAATGTTTCAGAGGCGACTGTTCGAAGAGATTTCGAATTGCTTGAAAAAACGGGGAAATTGCTTCGTGTCCAAGGTGGAGCACAACGAGCTGACAGTATAGATGGTCAAGATGTTTCAGCAGAGCTAACGATGAAACAAAAAAAAACACTTAATTATGCAGCAAAAGTTCAAATTGCAAAAAGAGCTGCGCTCTTTGTGAAAGATGGAGATTGTGTATTTATTGATGGAGGAACTAGTTTAGCGCCTCTTTTAAAAGAACTCGCGCACAAAAAAATAAAAATAGTAACGCATAATCACCTTAATATTCACGAATTAATTAATCCTACTGCTGATATTTTTCTAGTAGGAGGTGTTTATTTACCTGCTTTTGGTATGTGTGTTGGGCCTTTGGCGGAAGACTGTTTGGCACAATTTAATTTTGATCATGCATTTATAGGCTGTACAGGAGTAGATTTAGCTCAAAAAATGGCTTTTACATCGGAAATCGACACTATGAACATGAAAAATATAGGCATTGCGCACGCAAAGAGGACACACCTTTTAATTGATCCCAGTAAATTGCAAGTGACAGCTTTTTGTAAATTTAAGTCATTGGATGTGTTTGATGATATAATTTGCAACCAATCTCCTTTGTTTTCTTCTTATCCAAGTAATTTTATATTTGCAGATCAAATGTAGAATAAGGCGAAATAACGAAAGTTGATATTGGCTTTGCATGAAAAAATTCGTGTTTGTTTTGTGAATTTTCTTCTAAATTAAAGATAAAAAAGAAAAATATTATTAATTTCACAGGAAAGTATTGAAACAGGCCGCTAAAAATTGTTTTTAGCGGCTTTTTTAGGTCTTGGTGGTGGTTTGAAATTTATTTGGCTTTTAATAATTATTTCTTTCGTCTTAGATAAAAATGAAAAAAAAAGATATAAAATGACGTAAAATGAAAAATAATGATTGACAATGAAAAGTCAAATGTTATAATTTGCTTGTGAAAGGGTGATGTTTGTCTCTAAAAAAAGATGCACGGAAATGAGTACACTAGCAAACATCATAATATTAGATTTATGAAACCGATAAAAAAAGCAAGTGAGATGAGAATAGATGAATTGGCTAAGTACATAGACCAGTCAGTATTGAAGCCAGAATTTACAGTTAATGAAATTAGAAAGTACATTCGAGAGGGAATTGATTATGGTTGTAAAACGGTTTGTATAAACCCTTTTGCGCTTGATATTGCTAAGGAAATGACAAGTGGCACTGATACAAAGATTTGCGTAGTATGCGATTTTCCTTTTGGTAATTCTTCAACTGAGTCTAAAGTTGCACAGACAAAAATGATTTGTGAACAGGGAGATGTTTTTGAGCTTGATGTAGTAGCTAATTATGGCTTGATAAGAAGCGGTATGTGGAATGAAGTGACAAAAGATATTCAAAAAGTTGTAGAAGTATCTCACCATTATGGGACAGCAGTAAAAGTAATTCTCGAAACTGATGCACTTAATATTGATGAGATTGTTAGAGGGACGGAGTGTGTTGTATCTGCTGGTGCTGATTTTGTTAAGACATCAACAGGGTTCTTTTGTGGCGGGAATAACATAGGAGCCTCTTTTGAAATAATTGATTTAATGTTGAAGACAACAAAAGGCCGCTGCAAAGTAAAAGGCTCTGGCGGAATTCGTGATCAAAAGCATTTTTTTGACTTGATTGATTTGGGAGTGGATCGTATGGGAATCGGATACAAATCGACGCCTGTAGTCCTTGGAATGGTTGAGCGCAAGAAAGAAATTTTAAATTCTGAGTACTAAATTTAGCTTGCACAAGAAATCAATTTTATATTTCAAGTTGTTTATATTTGAACGCTAGAAAACATAAGAAAGGAGTAGCCTAGTACTGAAATTAAAAAAGAATCATAAAAATTTATCAAATTTTTGAGGAGGAAATTATGATTAAAGTGGCTAAAAAAAAGATTTCTTTATTATTAGTGAGTATTATGCTTATTACCATCACCTTAACCGCTTGTGCTGGTGTAAAAGAAGAAAGCACAACCTTACAAACAAGCTCTGTTGAAACAACAGAAGTTACTGACGATAATGAAAAAAGTGATGAAACAGAAGTTAATGAAAATAAAAAAATACCGGTAGTAGGTATTTCAACTGGTTCTTCAGGAACATCGTGGCGAAATATAATGATTGAAGCCCTTGAAGAAGTAGGCACAGAATACAAAACAGCTGGAAAAATTTCTAATTATAAAATTGTCAACAATGTTACTAATGGGGATGCTACTGAACAGGCTAACATACTTAGAAATTTTATATCCGAGCAAGTAGATATTATACTGGTTAACCCAAACTCGCCTGATTCATTAAATGGTGTCATTAAAGAAGCACAAGAAGCAGGTATACTAGTAGTAGCTTTCGATGCAACTGTCACGGCTCCGGATGTTGTTAATATTACACTTGACCATTATGCGTGGAATAAAGCCAATGTGGATTATATCGCAAAGTATCTTGGTAAAGGCAATGTTATAGAAGTATATGGTTTGGATGGACATCCTGCAAATAATGATCGCGTTCAAGCGACAAAGGATGTTTTAGCAAACTATCCTGATATAAAAGTATTGCAAAGTACATCTGGTGGATGGGATCAGACAAAATCAAAAGAAGTAACGGCACAAATTTTGGGATCAGGTCAACCAGTTGATGCTATTATAACGCAGGATGGAATGGCATATGGCGCATTATCTGCATGTCTTGATGCAGGTGTTTTGCCGAAAATTATGTTCGGAGATCCTGGTACAGCTTTTTTTAGGGAGTGGAAACTTTTAAGGGATGCAAATGAAGATTTTACAGCATGCTCACAACCTAATCCTCCTGGAATTGGTGGCACTGCTTTGCGATTAGCTCTAAATTTATACAACGGTAAGGAATTTAGAGATAATGTTCTTAGTGGAACAACATATTATTACATTGTTAAATCTTTCTTTACAGATGAAAATTTTGATCAAGCTTGGGAAATGCTGAAGGATAAACCCGATGATTATTTGCTTTCAGAAATAATGTCTCAAGAAGATGCAGATGCGTTGTTCAAATAAAATAGAATAAATCAACTTATTTGGAAACTATTAGCCATATACAGGAGATAATGTGCTCCTGTATATGGATATTCATAATAAGGATAGGTGAATTATAGTGAATGCACTAGAAGTAACGTGCATAAAGAAGTGCTTTGGCGGTGTTACTGCTTTGGCAGACGGGAATTTGGTCTGCCAGTTTGGAAAAATAACAGGCCTTCTAGGCGCAAATGGATCTGGGAAAAGTACAATTTCTAAAATTATTGCTGGAGTTTATTCTGCCGATGAAGGCGAAATAAAATATCAAGGGAAAGTGAAAAAATATCGAAATCCTCATGAAGCAAAAAAAGATGGAATCTCAATGGTATTCCAGAACATGAGCTTAATTCCGGATTTAACTGTATGGCAGAATATTATTCTTGGTGCAGAAGTAAGAAATGGAATGTTTCTTGACAATGACCATGCCAAAAAAATGTCAAGAGAAATAATAAAAGAACTGCAACCAGATCTTAATATAGAAAAAAGAATATCTGAACTTAACACAGGTGAAATGCAGATTGTTGAGATAGCAAAAGCTATTTCTGCTAATCCCAAATTATTGATACTTGACGAACCCACTGCTGCTTTAGAGCAGGAACAAGTCAAAAATCTCTTTAAATACATGCATCAACTTAAAAATAAAGGTGTTTCAATGATTTTTACTTCACATCGTATGTGGGAAGTGATGGAGATATGTGACAATATTGTTATTTTTCGAAATGGGAAAAATGTTGGATCTATTGACTCAAATATAAAAGATGTAGATCCTGAAAAAATTATTTCCTTTATCAGCGGAGAATGTTCAGCAAAAAAGAAAACAAAAATTGAAATAAAACCATCAAACAAAGTTTTATTAAAGGTAGAAAAATTAAATTTAAGCAAAAAACTTAAAGATATATCTTTTGATCTTAAAGAAGGCGAAATTTTAGGGATAGGAGGGTTGGCTGGACAGGGTCAAAGTGAGTTGATGTTGGCTCTGGCAGGTAATTACTCTGAATTGAAAGCTGAAGTAGAAATGCAAGGAAAGAGCATTAAACTTAAAAATCCGCAAAAAGCGATTAGAAATAATATTTTGTTAGTTCCTGGAGATAGGCAAAAAGAAGGATTAATGCTAAAAAAATCTATTTATAATAATATAATTTTTCCTAAGATGGCACTAAAAAAACAGCCTTTTTTTATACCCAAAAAGAAATATGAAAAAGAGTGCTATAAAATAATTAAGTCTTTATCTATAAAGACAGAAGGTATAGATACTTTATTAGGAAATCTTTCAGGCGGTAATCAACAAAAAGTTGTTGTAGGAAAATGGATGCCGTTTGATGCAAAAGTTTTATTACTGGCTGATCCTGCTAAAGGAGTAGATATTGTTGCTAAGCAAGAAATGTATGATTATATCCTCAAACAGGTAAAAGAAAAAAGAATGAGTGCGATTCTTTACGCAAGTGACACAGAGGAATTGATGGATTATTGCGATCGATTGATGATTATGTATGAAGGTAAGATTGTTGCAATACTATCAGAAAACGAAATTAACGAGGATAAAATAGTTTCGACATCTATGAGAGTTGAAAATTGTTAGGAGGAGAAGAGAAGTATGCGTTTGATAACAAAATCAAAAATGACTATGACAAAACTTCTACAAAAACCCGAATCCTCCAGCATTTTGATTTTTGGCATAATGTTTTTGTTAACTGCTATTATACAGAACAATTTTTTTAGCAGAGCTGCAGTTATGCGTAATATTGACGCTTTTTCGCCATTGATTCTTATGGCAATGGGGCAGGCTATTGTTATAATATCCGGTGCTATAGACCTTTCCGCAGGAGCCTCTTTGTCGTTGATGACCTGTATTTTGACATTTGTAATGAAAACAGATCAACCTATTACGGGAATTACAGCGATGATTATTGCCTTTTTAGCAGCAGTTCTTATAGGTTTGATTAATGGTTTTGGTGCAGGCTTTTTGCGAATACCACCAGTTATACTAACATTTGCTACTTCATATATTTGGCTAGGAATAGCTTTATTTTTGAGACCTACTCCTGGAGGTGAAACTGTTGAATGGTTCAAGCTGTTTTATGATTTCAAAGCGATTAATAATATATCGCCCGTGTGGGTTAGGTTTGGAAACTATGTTTCACCTGCATTGTTATTATTAATTATCGGTTGTTTAATTTGGTTTTTTGTTTCAAAAACAAAATCTGGGCGATATTTTTACGCTGTTGGTAGTAATGGAGACGGAGCTTACGAAACTGGTATTAATCCCGCAATAGTTCAGATCAAAGCTTATATTCTGAACTCAGTATATATTTTTTTGACTTCCCTATTTTTTGTAGGACAAAATATGTCAGGTGATGCCCGAATGGGTGATCCTATGACTCTTAAAGCTATAGCTGCAGCAGTTATTGGAGGGGTTTGTCTTTCAGGAGGCAAGGGAAGTGTATATTTTGCACTAATTGGTGCTCTTATTATGGAGCTGGTCAATAAGATAATTTTCTTTGCTGACATTCCGAATGCCTTTCAAACACTGGTTGGCGGATTGATTGTTATTTTGGCTATTGCGAGTTCGACTATCTATAGCTGGGTGAGTCAGAATGCTTCAATCAAGGAGAACAGTTGATATGGAAAAAGCGATAAATTTCAAAAACAGAAAATCTTTTAAAGAGGTGATTGATTATTACAAAAAAACCATAGTAGTATTGTTATTAATCCTAGCTCTGTTTATAGCTGGAGAAATTATGGCTGGATACTTTTTTAGTGTTAGTCAGTTTTTGCTTACTATAAAAATGGCATCTTTTATCGCCCTTTTTGGACTTTGCCAAATGTTTGTAATCTCAGTAGGCAGTAGTGGTCTTGATCTCTCAGTAGGATACATGGCTACCATGACAGCAGTTTTTACAGCTGGTGTCATGGATGGGCAGAATGAAAATTTATATAAAGCAATTTTAATAGCGATACTCTTTGGTGCTATAATTGGGTTTATAAATGGGACATTAATTTCGTACATTAAACTTCCTCCTTTGATTGTGACACTTGCTATGTCTAGTGTTTTACAGGGGGTAATAAATGTTTATACTTCTGAACGTAACATTACAGGAAAGCCATCTCCAATGCTGCATTTTATAACTGCAAAATCCTCAGGCATAGTGCCAAACATTTTATTTCTGATAATCATTGTGGTGATATTTACAAATGTTTTGTTTACAAAAACAAGATTGGGAGTAGCAATTTTTGGAGTAGGAAGTAATGATCGGAATGCTTATTTGAGTGGTATAAATGTTCAAAGGATCCGTATGCTTGCTTATATGCTTAGTAGCATAATTGCAAGCATGATAGGACTGCTTCTGATTGGTAATATGGGTACAGCTTTCAAAGATATGGGTTCAAATTATGTAATGCCTAGTATAGCATCTGCGGTTGTTGGTGGCGTATCAATGTCTGGAGGAGAAGGCAGTTATATAAATGTATTCTTAGGTGCAGTTTTCTTACAAACCCTGACTAATCTTCTGGTTGCCATGGGTTGGGGGGATGCCGGTAAATGGTTAGGTTTTGGTATTGTTCTTTACATATTGCTCATTGCTTATGTTAGCAATCGTAGAAAACGCTAATCCTTGTTTGAAAATTTGATATTCCAAAATATCTTTGATTTTTAATATGTAAATAGATTTTAGAGTCATTACTATTTTAATTACAATTGAATCAAAAGCAAAACCCCGTTTTGATAATCAGTACAGAGAAAAAAGTTTTGGAGGAAAATGCTATGGAACTAGGATATTTAAGTGCTATTTTACCAGAATACTCGTTTGTTCAAGTTGTTGATTTAGCAGCTAAGCAAAAACTTAAATGCATAGAACTCGCTTGCTGGCCGCGAGGCGCAGCAGAGAGAAGATACGCAGGGGTTACACACATTGATGCAGATGATTATAATAAGGATGAGATAAAAGAAAAATTGATTGATACAGGAATTAGAATATCTGCTCTTGGTTATTATCCAAATCCACTAGACCCAGATTTAGATCTTAGAAAACATTGCATTGATCATATAAAAAAATTAATTGTTGCGGCCAATAATCTTGGAGTTGGAATTATAAATACATTTATCGGCAAAGATCCTAAGAAAAGTATTGAAGAAAATTTTGATGAATTTCGAAAGGTCTGGCCTGATATTATAAAATTTGCTGAGGAATATGATGTGACAATCTGTATAGAGAATTGCCCAATGTATTTTACAAAGGATGAAGCACCAGGAGGAAAAAATTTAGCTAGTACACCTGCAATTTGGGAAGAAATGTTTTCGATTATAGATAGTAAGAACTTTGCGCTCAATTATGATCCGTCCCATCTTGTAATGATGCAGATGGATTACATAAAACCTATCTATCAATTTGCAGAGAAAATAAAACATTTTCACATCAAGGATGTTAAGTTCTATAAAGAAAAATATGATCAATGTGGCTTTTTGGCACCTCCTCTCTCGTATCACCAACCTAAATTGCCAGGTCTTGGAGATATCAAATGGGGTGAAGTAATTACAGCACTTAATGATATTAAATATAAAGGATCAACAATAATAGAAATAGAGGATCGCGCATATGAAAGTACATTGCAAGATCGAATTAATTCAATTGAGCTGGCAAAAATTTTTATGAGTCAATATATTATTTAACAGTAAAAGGAGATCGGTGTGAAAATTGAATTAGCCAATATTATTGAAAAAATGGACGGAAATAAAATTAAGGCTTTAGTTGGGTTGGATGGTTTTATTGATGAAGTGGTGCATGTTGTTGATAAGCGTTTTAGTTTCAATAAGTTTGATAGAATACCAACTATGGAAGAGTATGGAAAAAGAATAATTAAAGGAGCAGGACTTAGTACAAATATTGAAATCGTACCGGTAAATAGAAAGCTAGGTGGAAATGGTCCTATTTTTGCTCTTGGACTAAAAAAATATGGAATAGAAACAATATATATTGGTTGTATAGGTGAAGTAGCAATAGATCCTGTATTTAATGAACTGGCAGAAGATTCAATAGTTTACGGCATTGCAGACCCAGGCAAAACAGATGCAATTGAATTTGAAGATGGAAAAATAATCAGTTCTAAACTAACATCCTTAAATGAAGTCAACTGGGAAAGCATTATTAGTAGTGTTGGCTTGAAAAGGTTAATTCGAATAATGAATGAATCGAACTTAATTAGCTTCAATAATTGGACAATGCTTCCTCACATGAGCGATATCTGGAAACATTTACTCTTAGATGTAATTCCTGAAATGTCGGCAGACCCTAAAAGTAAAACAATGTTTTTTGATTTGGCAGATCCTGAAAAAAGAACTAAAGAGGACATTATTGAAGCGCTTAATCTTCTAAAACAATTTAAGGCTGTTGGTTTCAGAACGGTTTTAGGATTAAACAGAAAAGAGGCTTGTGAAATTGCAGAAATAATCAGCAACGATATAGAAAACGTGTCAATGATTCCTCTTAAAGAATTGACAGAATGTATTGCTCAATATCTTTCAATTGATTGTTTGTTGGTACATCCCATAGACTGTGCAGCTTGCGTTACTAATGGCAATTACTATGAGGTGGAAGGCCCATTCTGCTTGAAACCAAGGCTTACGACAGGTGCTGGAGATAATTTCAATGCTGGATTTGTTTACGGATATATGAATGAGTTGAACCCAGATCTTTGCTTGCTTTTGGGAACCGCAACCTCTGGCTTTTATGTTAGAAATTGCAAGAGTCCTAAAATAAGCGAAATATGCCACTTTTTGAGAAGTTGGGATAAAGATTTAGTCTAAGGAGGAATTTTATGAATTGCATTAATGTAGGTGTAATTGGGACTGGATTTATTGGGCCTGTACATATTGAAGCGCTGAGGCGTTTAGGTTTTGTAAATGTTGTTGCATTATCGGATGTGAGCCAGAAAATTGCAGAAGAAAAAGCTGGTCAACTTGGTATAGCAAAAGCATATGGCAATTTTGAAGATCTTATCAATGATCCTGAAGTTGATAGTGTTCATATATGCACACCTAATAATCTTCATTTTATGATGGTAAAAGCTGCTATTGCTGCAGGTAAACATGTCGTTTGCGATAAGCCAATGGCAATAAAAGTGCAGGAAGCAGAGGAATTGGTTAAACTTGCAAAAAAACGAGAAGTTGTAGCTGCAATGAATTTTAATATTCGTAGTTACCCATTGATACATCAGGCTAAAGCAATGATTGAAAAAGGTGATTTAGGTGAAATTTTTGCTATAAATGGATCTTATCAGCAAGACTGGCTTCAAAAAGAAACAGATTATAGTTGGCGCCTTGAACCTTCAAAAACTGGTAATTCTAGGGCTGTTTCAGATATTGGCTCGCATTGGATTGACTGTATTGAATTTATCACTGGTCTTAAAATAAAAAAAGTTTGTGCTGATTTTGCAATTTTCTTTCCAAGCAGGAAAAAACCTTTAAAAGCGATAGAAACATATTCAGGAAAGATTCTTAAATCTGAGGACTATAAGGATGTTAAAATTGTAACGGAAGACTATGCAACGATTTTATTAAAATTTGATAATAGAGCTCATGGATCACTTACGGTAAATCAAGTAGCGGCTGGCAGAAAAAACAGGATGTACTTTGAAATATATGGCAGTAAGGCTTCTTTGGTTTTCGATTCCGAGAGATGCAATGAATTATGGATTGGGAAAAGAGAAGGGAATAATGAAATAATGATGAAGGATCCTTCTCTTGCGTATCCTTATGCTGCAGATTTAATGAATTATCCAGGTGGACATAATGAAGGTTTTGCAGATACTTTCAAGCAATGTTTCAAAAAAATATACACGTACATAATAAATGATGGAATTAAAAATAATCTGCCCGTTGACTTTCCTAGTTTTGAAGATGGTTTACGAGAAATGTCGATTTGTGAACTAATCGTTGAATCTGCAAAAAAAGAAACTTGGATAGACGTTTAAGAGGGTAAGTTTTATTGAAATCATACTTTTAAAGATCTTATCTTTGAGATTTTTTATACCAGCTCTTTTGCCTGTTTGCCTGTAATGTGATCAACATCTATCGCGATGATGTGTGAGCGGGAACAGCCGGTGATCTCTTTATGTTTGGCGTCGGCGGGCTGATCGCCGGAATATTTTTCAACAAGGGCGGTGAATGCATCAATCCATTCATCGCCTTCTGCTATGCGGGCTTGACCGAAAGCGACAATGCTTCTGAAATACGACGTGTATTCAGCGCTGACGATTGTGTCTTTGTCAATAACGGTGAAAGATACTTTGGGATTTTTGGCTATGGCATCTATTTTGTGTCCGGTTTTTGCCGAGTGGAAATATATGCGCTTATTGTGCCAGACAAAATTCAGTGGTACCGCATATGGATAATTATCGTCACCGATGCAGGCCAGTACGCCGTTTGTACATCTTTTCATTATGTTATTTATATCATCAATAGATAATTGTTGTTTGCTTCTGCGCATTTCTCTAAACATAATTTTGTCCTCTCTTTTTTGCGTTTTGAATAGTATTAAGATAGTATATCATCAATATTTTCTATAGCCCATAAGGGTATATTTTCAAGCCAATAATTTTGAGTGACTTTGTTGTACAACAAACTACATTTTTTACAAGAAAAAAGTGTAGGATTGCTACACTTTTTGCAGAGAATAATGTTTCAGGATAGCTAAATTGACATTTTGTGACTGCTTCATCTAAAATAAACCTTATCTAAATCAGGGGGGGATTTTTTAAATGAATCAATGGTATCTGAGTAGGCAGGGTAGTTCGCACGGTCCATATGCTGAAGGGCAGTTACTGCAAATGCAGTTGGCTAATCAAATTACTAATGAAGATTTGTTCTGTCTTGCTGGTGATTCGCGTTGGATTCCTTTGTCGCAGGCCCTCCCTTATTGGCAAAATAATCAATCTTCTGTTCATGGTGCTGCGCTGCAACCTGCAAATGCAGCGTCTTATAATGCTTCAGGTTTCTCAGGTGCTGGTGCACCTCCTCCCAAACGCAGGAAAAAGCATGGTTGTTTAATCTCTTTTCTTGTATTTGTGCTGGTGATTGCCGTTGCGATTGCTGCAATAGTTTTTACCAGAAAGAGTGATCGTGTAAGGGTAGGACGTAGTCAAGCTCTAACTAGTGAATCTATAGGTAAGCGTGGTGGAACTATTGTAATAGACAAAAATGGCGGTGATCTGTCAGGGATGACTTTGGAAATTCCCGGAGGTGCTTATGATGATGAGCGCCGGTTCAAAATATCTTCTCGGCCGGTTGAGCGTCATAAGCTTGGAAGTGATGTTGAGATTTTATCACCGCTTATCAGTATAGATAATGGTCATGATTTCTCGGCGGAGCCAATGCTGCTTACGATTCCGATTGAGCTGGAGGAAGGGCAGTTTGCGATGGGCTTTTATTATGATCGCAAAACTGGTGATCTGGAAGGGATACCTTTTTCAGAACTAACCAGCGATAGTATTACCTTGGTTACACACCATTTTTCAGATGTTTTAATTGCTGCAATGGATATTCAGACGCTTTTAGATATGAATGTGGATACGCAATATCGTCCAGGCCTTGATGACTGGCAGTTTACTAATTATGGTTCTTATGTTGCGCCTGATGGACATTGTGCTGGTCAGGCCTTGACTTCGATGTATTATTATACAGAGCAGCATCGGGCAAAAAGTCAGCCTCGTTTGTATGGTCGTTATGACAATAACAATTATGGCATATCGACACCGGATTTTCAGTTTGATGATTCCTGGGGATATCGTTATTCTTCAGTTGCACAAGCTGAATTAGTCTGGGATACAGGAGTTTTGAACTGGCAAATTTATATTGGAGATGCCAGTGACCGCTATTCTTTGGCTGCTTTTGCTTTTTCGATGCATCTTAGTGGTGAGCCGCAATTTGTTTATGTGGCTGGTAGTGGGGAAGATGAGCACGGAGTAGTTAATGATTATGCACATGCTATAGTTGCTTATCGCATAGAAAATGGCAAATTGTATGTGGCTGATCCCAATTTTCCGGGCAAAGCAGATCGTTTTATTTCTTTTACGGAAGAAGGTAATTTTGAACCATATGGTTCTGGTGACAATGCGGCACAAATCGAAGCAAACGGGTTGTTTTTCTATACAAGGATCAGGTATTTGGCAAAAACATCTTTGATTAACTATAGTAGCTTGGAAAAACATTATCAGAAAATGGTTAAAGGAGAAGTCGGTTCTGACTATTTTCCTGATTATTTTATAGAGTACTTAAGCGCCGTAGATCCTGATTCTGGTGAGGAAACTTGGACTGCACTTGGTGAGCATTTGGAGCTTAGCAGCGAGGATACTGAAAAAGCAGGCGAAAAAAACCGTGGTAAATTAGTTTTTCGTATGACTAATACTGGTGATGCCGAGATGATTTATACCTTGTTTGAAGATGTTGAGTATATTCATTGGACTTACGTCAGTTCCAATATTAGCTCTTCCGGTGGTGATTATATACAGACTATAGAGCTAGAACCCGGCATTGCTCATTATGGATTTAAAATAGAACATTTTTATGATGATAATAAGCATGCTTATTCTGATTTTTATCGGGTAAAAGTAGTTTTTGATCAGGAGGCAGAAATTTCTCTTACAGAAGATCGTTATAAAACTATAGCAGGGCAGGAAATAGAATTTTCGGCAAAGGTAAAGGATGAGCCTGATGAACCGGTTTATGTGTGGGATTTTGGTGATGGCAAGGATCTGATTGTGACAAATGAGCCGACTGTGCAATATACTTATGATTCTTCTGACCATGTGGTGCTGTCTGTAACTTTGAAGGATGAGGAAACTGATGAGTTAATGGCTGTGGATCAAACTTCGGTTGAAGTAATGGATCTTTTTGGCACTTGGTATCTTGACTATACCATAGAAGAATCTGATATGCTTGACGGTTTTCTGACTCAGATTGCGCGAATAATAGGTGGTTTTATTGTCCAGTTGTTTGAGTTGGATTTAGACCCTAATGAATTAGAAGTTACTTTGCGGGGTACGGTAGTCAATTGTGTTATGGAAGTTTTCCCGCCAGAATCGGGAAAAGAAGGTGATCCGGTTGAGATAATACTTATGCAGCTAGCTACGAACCGCGATTTTGTTGAGCCGACTGATGAAATTTGGGAAGGTACACTAAGTTATGATGATGAGAAAATTAAAATTGTTATAAGCGTAGATGGAGAGAGTATGAAATTCGAAGGAACAGTAGGGCAAGGAATAATGTATGGCAGTATGGATGCAGTTATTATTAAAGGATCATTCCAGGCGCAGAGGTGATTGTTTTGCAAAGTGGTTTTGCCATTATTAAGGCTAGTGCTACAATATCAGTTTTAATGATATTAGATAATTGTGGAGGTGTGGGAGCTCGCTCTCCACACCTTCTTCGATGTTCTTAATGTTCTTTTATTATATAAGTATCAAAAGGTGCAAGTACAGTTTTTGAAGTTAAGTTTTTGCCGCTGAGTATATCTTCCTGACCTTCAAATATGTCAGGTAGATTTTGGTTTTCTCCGCTTAAGTTGATTATAAAATAATAACGTTTGTCTTCTGCAATTCGGCAGGTAATTTCAAGTTTGGTATGTTCAGATATTATAGGATTAACAGTCGATGTTTCAGCTGCTAGAGACAATGCTTTTGCCAGGGCTGATGTTTCTGGTTGCGTGCCGATGTAGTAAACCGTACCTTTGCCGAATTTGTTTTTTGTTATTGCAGGTGTGCCTTTGTAGAAATCGCTGGTATACTCTGCTATCATTTCAGCTTTTTCCAAATGTATAATATCGCATAAAAGATTGCATTTGTATTCTTTTCCGTCTGCAAATTTTATCTGGTTAAAGGTTTCAGGTGCCAGCGCATCGATTTCTTCCACCCATATGCCTGCAAGTTTTCTCAAAGGTCCGGGGTACCCTCCGAGGTGGACATTATCTGACTGGTCTACGATGCCGCTCATAAAACCGGTGATAAGTGTGCCGCCATTGTCTACGTATTCCTCAAGCGCTTCTCCGACTCTTTCTTTTACCATATAGAGCACGGGCGCTGCGACTAATTTGTATTTGGAGAAATCTGCATTTATGGGTATCATGTCTACTGCTATATTGCGCTCGTAGAAATATTTATAGTATTGATGAATCTGTTCTAGATATTTCAAATCTGTATTGGGGCCGCTTGTATATTCAAGTGCCCAGTAATTTTCCCAATCAAAAATCAAACCGACTTTCGCCTGGTTTTTTGTGCCGATTATCTGATCTCCCAAAGCCGTAAGTTCTTTGCCCAACTGACTGACTTCACGAAATACTCTTGCATTCTCAGTGCCAGCATGCGCTATAACAGCACCGTGGAATTTTTCACAGGCGCCAACAGAGCGGCGCAACTGGAAAAATTGAATCGTATCTGCGCCGTGGGCGATTGTCTGGTAACTTTGTGCACGCATCTGACCAGGTTTTTTGAGTGAATTATAGGGCTGCCAGTTTTGCTGGCTGGGAGTTTGCTCCATGAGCATGAACGGTTGATCTTTTAAGCCGCGCATAAGGTCATGACACATTGCTACATAACTCCAGGGAGTATCGTATGCAGGATAGTTATCCCAGGAAATAATGTCGATCTCTTTTGCCCAACTAAAATAATCCAGCCACTTATAAGTGCCCATCATGTTTGTAGTGATAGGTGTTTTTTGGTCGAAACATCTGATCGCATCGCGTTCCATTTTGAAATTATCAAGCATACTGTCTGACATGAAGCGGCGATAATCTATGGATATTCCTGAAAAAGCAGTTTTATCTGTTTCGATGCCTTCACTAAGAGCGTTTGGCAAAACAATTTCCTCCCAGGTGTAAAAAGTATGCCCCCAGAATTCGGTGTTCCAGGCCTGATTAACAGCGTCAAGAGTTTTATATTTATTTTGCAGCCAGACACGAAATGCCAGTTCGCAATTTTCGCAAAAGCATTCGCCGCTATACTCATTATTAACATGCCAGCATCTGATAGAAGGATTATCACCATAGCGTTCTGCAAGTTTAGCCGCCAAACGGCCGGCATATTTTTGATAAACCAGACTATTAGGACAGGCATTATGACGTTGGCCGAATTTGTGATGGCGGCCTTCATAATCTGTACGTGTTGTTTCTGGATATTTTGCTACTAACCATGCTGGTAAAGCTGCTGTAGCAGTTGCAAGAACAATATCATAATTTTTACTGCTAAGCATAGCAATGATTTCGTCCAGCTCGGCAAAGTCGTAAACTTCCTCTGAAGGTTGCAATTTTGCCCAAGAAAAAACGTTGATTGTAGCACTGTTAATGCCCGCCTTCTCAAATAAAAGCATATCTTCCTGCCATATATTGCGCGGCCACTGATTAGGGTTGTAATCGCCACCATACAGAATCCTGTCAAAAAATTTTTTCATTTAAATAACCTCCGATAATTTATCTTGTTAAAACTACCAAACTGCAAAATAAATTAATTCTGAAAATACATAGAACTGATTTGGTGTGTGCTTTGATATGTTTTTTTTATTGTCTGCAGTGCTTATTATAGAAGATAGTTGACCAGTGATGTACAATAAGAATAACTAAAAATACCATAAATCGAAACAGTCTTTAAGCAGGGGTGACATATGCCTATTTTTTTTACTTCGGATCGAATGAATTTGCCTATTTATATTTATAGCATAGGAAATAACTGGTATCAGAGCACTGTCAGTAGAGATGCTGGATTTCCATATTATCACTGGCTGCAAACTGAACGTGGTGAAGGCGTAATATATGTAGGTGGTAGATCAATAATTTTGAAACAAGGATGTGGAATTATGCTGTCACCCCATATTCCACATAGATATGAACCGATTGCAGAGGAATGGCAGACGTCTTTTGTGTCCTTTTGTGGTACCTTGCAAAATCAACTTGATTTGTTTTCTGGTCAAAAACCTTATCTGCTTGCGGAAAATAGCGACAGCTTTTCAGTATCGGACTGGATAGACAAAATAATATACAAATTTCAGAAAAATATTTATGATCCTGAGCAAATATCGGTTGAATGTTATAAGTTTTGGCTTGGAATAAGTAGATCACAAACACTAAAAAAGTCTAATTCTCAGCATAAGTATAAAAAATACGTTGAACCTGTATTGGCCGAAATCAGTGCCGATTATGGCGATAATATAACTGTGCAGCAGCTTGCTGATAAGGTTTATGTAACTCCTCAGTATTTATCACGTCTGTTTCAAAAATATCTTAAAACCACAACGCATGAATATTTAACAGACTATCGGATAAAAATGGCAAAAGAAATATTATTGAATAGCCCTGATTTGTCCGTACGGGATGTAGGTATTTTGATAGGAATACCTACCACTAGTCATTTTATTTCCGTCTTTAAGGCACGAGTAGGTTATACTCCTCATGAATTTCGTAATTTGCATTAATTGGAGGAAAAAAATGCTGTTTTCTCTAGTATGTTTTTTTGGAATTCCTGTTTAATAAAACAATTTAATGGAGAAGTAAAATCGAAAAAGCTAATAATATACCTCGAACAATGCAATCGGTACGTTACCATGGTCCGCTTGATTACAGGCTTGAAACTATCCCTGCTCCAGAAATAAAAAAGATGAGGCTCTCGAATTTTACTTCGCGAACCTCGTCTTTTTATATATTGATCAAAATTTTATGGAGTGAGTGAGTAAAGTGATGATTTTATACTGAATCGCTATCGTCAGTCGTATTTGTTTCTCCTATGTGAAGGTTTGCACATTCGGAAATTAATTTTTTGTTTTTGCTATGCACATAGATTCTAAATCCACCTGCAAGTAACAATAAGGACATTAACACAAAGAGATAGACTTTTGTTGAATCATCACTGGTTTCGCCGGTTTTGGATATTTCCACCTTTTGGTTTTCGGCCATCTGCATTATTGCAAATACAGAGAAACTATCCGTTGTGAAACTTATCATACCGTCTTTTACTGTTGATTTAAGTATTTCGACTGTTCCGTCTGATTTTATATGTGCAACAGCAATTCTGTCAGGGTTAAATCCGGCAGGTATAGGCATTGTGATTGTTACTGTTTTGTCGGCATTAGGTTGTACGCTTCCGCCGGCTGCCGTGATTGCCTCTATGTTAAATAATGCAATCTCTTCTATTCCATTGATGCTTCCGCTAAGTTTCTCCAAAGCAGCAATGCCTTCTTCACTAGTTTTGCTAATAGGTCTGATTTTTATCCTTATTGATTCATTAAATGCGCCCGCATCTGCTTTGGCTACTGCGTTTGCTCCTTCTTCTAAATCAACGTTTAGAGCTTGTTCAGAGTCACCGATGATTTGTGTTGGCTGTATCGTTTCCTGGTTGATTTGTTCAATGGTAGACTTCGTCGTTGGGGCTATTGATTCGGTGACTTGCTTGGTAGATTCTGTGATTGGTTTAGTAGTTGGTTCGAGAGTTGGTTTAGAAGTAGGCTTAGTAGTTGGTTCAGTCGTAGGCTTGGTTGTTGCTTCAGTCGTAGGCTTTGTGGTAGGTTTGGTTGGTGTAGAATACCTTGCGTATAGAACAGTGTTCGATTCAAGAGGAGTATTAAAATTAAATTTTACACCGCCTTCTAGAGATGTATACCAACCGTCAAAAACAAATCCTGACTTTTCTGGAGCGTCAATTGTTGTTGCTTTTGTGCCTATATTCAGACGTGTGCTATACAACAAATTTCCTTCATGATCATTGAAGAAAAGAGATGCAATTGTATCGCCGCTTTCGAGTAGATTTACTATCATATCTCCGTAACGAGCTCCGCCTGCAACGTTTCCTTGTGAAAGATATACGCGTCCGAATATTCGTGGATCACCAGTTACACTTCTTACATCTGAGTAGGCTAGGGTTCTGTTGTCATAAGGATCTTCAACTGTACCTGTTGGCTCTATATTGCCTGCTATATTTAAGAAACTTTCAGAAATTTTGGTCCAGGTGCTTCCGCCATCTAATGAGCGATATACACCATAGCCGGTGTTTTTGTCGCCGTTTACAGGTGAAGTTCTACCATGAGCATAAAGTGCGCCGTTAGTGTTAATTATACCGTCAATTGTTTGTCCTAAACCTAAACCAGCACGCCCGTTTGAACCTGTCATACCAAATTGTTCAGAGTTAATGTCCGTCTTTATAACCTGTGTTGATTTGGCTTCGTTAGTAAGTTTGTCGTATTCGAGCTTGAACAAACCATTTCCGTCAATCCAAATAACTCCAAAATTACCTACTTCTCCTCGTATTTGACGACCGGCATTTTGTACTGTATTTAGACCGCTCATAGGTAAAGTAATTTCGTCCTCGTATGTTATAGTTACAGGATAGAAATTTAAGCCGCCATCTCTACTTGCATATAGTGTTGAGGGTCCAAAAGCATAAAAAACATCGGGATCTACTCGGTCTGAAACAATTTTTATACCTGTATTATTGGCTATTTCGGTTGTTCCTTCAGAGTTTGCCCAAATTATGGGATAAAACCAGTCTTGTCCAAGTCCCATAGGGTTGGTTGCTTTTGTCATTACTAATCTGTCATATCTGTTTGTTGCTATACCCCAGAATAAAGTTTTTGCATCTGCTCCAATTGTTACCCAGCCACAGGCGGTTCCGCCGGCGCTGTTATTCCCTTTTAGTGTTTCAACGAGAGTTTGCAAGGCTGTAGATGGATTATTCTGTCGATCTACAGTTGGCATTCCGTTTCCGACACCAAGCAAAGCATATCCTGGAGGATTTTGTTGAGATCCTTCAAGATTTGGAACCCAGCCGTCAGGTACATTATGCCAAATCATACCGCCGTCGAAACTTATTATGGGGCCGCCCTTGGCGTTAAAGTGCCAATCGGTGCGGGCTGTTGAAATAATTATGTCTGGATTGGCATCAGGGTAATCTGTATTATCCCCAGAAATACCACGATTGGTTGGTGCATATATTGTGTAATTCTTTCCGTCGTCAGGTTTGGCAGGAAGGTATTTAGGGTCGATATTATTTGTGTATTCCTGCCAGTTTATGGTGCTGTCTGTTCCATCAAATAGGTGATTCCATTTAGGATCAATCCATTGTGCGTAGCTCCAACCATTCCAAGGTAAATGATCAAGACTTTGGAATGCCCAACCGGGATAATCCCAAGTGTTTGTAAGGACGATGTTTTTGCCTGATGGAGGACTAAACATTCCAGAGGCTTTTTGTACAGTCATAAAAAGATCTGGAGCGGTTTCCCATTTGACTGATTGTTCTACAGAAATTCCAGTAGGGAAATCTGCTGTTTTGATTCTGAATGCGGGGTATGAACTTGTTCTTCTATTTGTGTCAATTCTTCCGTCTGTTGTTGTGAATAATTTGCTGCTTGCATCTTCAATGGAAAGATTTGCCTGTTTTCTGGCATTAGGCACTGCATTTCCATGGATTTTGGCAATGTTATCTATAGCAGTTAGGTTGTAGGTTACATACGTACCAAGTCCCGAATTAAGCATCAACATATCTGAATCGTGTGGATTTATTTTGGGGCCAAAGCTCCAATGTAAAAATGTCCATGGTTCCCACCAGTATTCTGAAGCTATCTGAGTAGCGGCTGCATCCGAGTTAGGATTTTCCCATCTGTTTGTGTTGAATTCTCCATTAACGGCTGGAGCTGCATAGGGTGCTAGGTCTCCCCAACGCAAATCGCCGAACATGTTGTAGCCGCACAAAATAGGGAACCATGTTTCTCCATAATCGAGTGAACGGAAAATTGCCTCCATGCCTCTCTGATTTCTTCTGGTGTCAACATGATAAGGATCTGTATTATGGGTGCTTACCACCAAGGCTCCGGGAATATTCGGATCTACACTGAGGCCGGCCATTCCAACACCAGCCATTCTATTTTGGGTGCCGCTTGCAGCAACACTTTTAACTGGAGTTTCATAAATCATGGTTGGAGTTACATTAACTCCATCGCCTATTATATTCCCTTCGATATCAATTTCCCATCGGAAAACACAGCCGTCTGCTCCATTCCCATCATTGACGCCTGCAGTGTTGCTGCCTGAGTCATTATATGTAACAAAAAGATAGCGATCACCTTCCTGATTATGAGGCTGTGTAAAAGCTGCTTTACAGGGGAAATAAAAACTTCCGCTTGATCTGCGAACAGGTTCTCCTGGCAAAGCTGACCATGTATTGCCGCCATCGGATGTGAAGTATACTGTCCCGTGATCTACGCTTGTTGTTGCATTGCGAGCAGATCCAACAACTTGTAGATTGGTATTGTTTTGATCATATGCAACAAATGTGTATTGAGTAGAACCACCAAAGTTTGAGTTGATATTTGTCCATGTTGCAGCATCATCGTTAGATAATCTTATACCACCGTTGGAGACTGCATATATGGTGGGAGCATCATAATCCGCGGGATTTTTAGATCCAGCTTGGGCTCCGTCCTTTAAATTAGGTATTACAACAATATTGTCGCCACCAAGACCACGGAGATTGCCAGAGTTTCCTCCCATGCTGATGCCGATGTCTCCGCTATTGATCCAAGTATCGCCACGATCTTTTGAAACTAACAAACGACCTGTTGAACCATAGGATAAATATACCCAGTTTTCGCGACCTGGAGTGGGATCAATACCAAGTCCTCTCGACTGTCCGACTCCTTGAGTGCTGGGTGTTATCCACTGTGTCATATCTTCCCATGATTTTGTTTCAAAATTGAATCTATGGGCTCCGCCTACGTCGGTTTGAGCATAAAGTATGTTAGGCTGGGTAGGATGGAATATATATCCACAAACTGCACCGCCGCCAGGAATTTTTAAATTGCCCCAGTCGTATTCTCCTGTGTCTTCGTATAGGTTCACGGTAACTTTGAAAGTTCGAGAGGTGGTGGCTGTCCCTTTCTTTGCTGTGACTGTTACGTTAGTATGACCTGTTTCGCCATAAGAAACTAATGTTAAAACATTGCCGTTCAGACCACTGAAAGATCCATTAATAAGCGTTGGATCTTCAATTTCTAATGTAAAATCAACATCTGCATAATCTTCGCCGATAAGCCTTATCGTAAGCACAATTGGTTCGGCTCCCCAATTAACACTTTTTGGATTATCCGATGCTTGAATAATTCTTAGAGTTTGATCATCAATGTTTTCGATGGTCAAACTAGGATTGGTTTCGGCAATAATAGGAATTGCTGGTATTAAAGTAATGCACATCATGAGAGTAAGCAGTAATGCTAAAAATCTCTGTTTAGTAGTCATAAATTTCTCCTTTGATTTTAATGCTCTGATAGTTATCGGAGCATGGCTGCTCTATATAAAGGATCAGCTTTACGCTTCTCCGTTGTCTTTGGTAAAAAATAGAAAGAAAATTTGCCAAAGTCTTTTAGAATGTATGGCAAAAAATATCTAAACAATCAGGTTGTATATGCTGGGTTGCTTAATATAGTTATATTAAACGCTAAAAAACAGGCTCTGCAACAAGTGTCTTCCAAAGCGGTTCAAAGTTCAGACTTATAAAATATCTAAGCAACTTAGTTTGCTAATAAATAAAAAATATAAGAGGCTTTTATCAAGTTATAGTTGATTGGTTGTTGTGATTATGAAAAAAGAATAAAATTTGCCTGATTGTTGTTATGTTTATTCAAGGAAATCAATTTTTAAATCTTTTTATACATGAAAAAACAGATTGATAATATTTAGGCGCAGATATTTTAGAAAACAGCATCTTTATCCCCTCCTCTAGTTGCATTTTCCTTGACATTTTCCTTGATAATATTTTTACTAAAACGGTTTCTTTTGTTTGTATTGTATTAGGAGGTAGACATTTTCGCAATGATATTTCGTAATTTGCCTAATTTTTGTACTTTTAACATATAAATGAATGCTCTAGTGATGCATTTTAAACATTTATGTCTTAGTGTCTTGATAAATAATCCAAATAAATATCACGAAACACTTTCGTTAAAAGTTTATTAATGGTTAAACTGTATTGAGTTTGGTTGCTAAATAAAAGGTTTAGAGAAACAATATTGATAATAAAGTTAATTTATGACAATTTATTTATAAAAATTTGGTGGCTTAAATTTTATCTAAAACGGTTTCGAGATGCGGGTTTTGGTGTCATTTAATAAAAATAAAATTTGTTTTTTAAAAAAACAAGCATTAGTAATTCTTGCTAGGCGATTTTAATAAATTTATAATGCCTCAAATTGCTTAGTTTTCCTATAAGAAAAGGCAAAATACTAGTGAATCATACTTGAATAAATTTGTTGCAATATTTTTCATTGTACCAAAGGAGTATACCCCGTATAATTAATTGTGTGAATGCTTAGTATTCATATGAGAATCGAAACCTTCTGCAGCTCTGTTTCGATTAGAAGATTAATTGGGGTTGATAATGAGAATAATGATAGTTGAGGATGAACTGCTAAATCTTGAGAGTCTGATATATAAGGTATCAGACTTTTCTGTCTGTGAAACGAGAGTTTTTTCATTTGATAATCCCAAAGATGCAGCAGCAGCGGCAGATAAGCAGATTTTTGATTTAGCACTTATAGATATCAAGATGCCTGGAATGTCGGGTATAGAACTGGCGCGCATTTTGCGGGATAAGCAAAATGAATTACAAGTTGCTTTTACTACAGGGTATAACAATTACGCTACGGAGGCTTATGAAGTTGGTGCGGTAGATTATCTTCTTAAACCGGTGAAAAAGGATCGGTTGCACAGGCTTTTGAATAAAGTTTTTTGCGAGTTGCAACAAAAAAAAGAATTAAGAGGTATAGAATCAGCAAAAAATAAAGTTAAAGCAGAAAACCAGCAGCCGGTTATTAAACTTTTTGGAGGTTTAACCGTATTTGCAGGTGATGAAGTTTTGCGTTGGAAGCGCAGCAAATCTGCGGAGCTTTTTGCTTACCTTCTTGTGCATATGGGTAAACCGGTCAGTAAATATCAGATATGTGAATTTTTGTGGTCTGAGTTAACTGAGAGTAAAGCTTTGGTGAATCTGCAGACTGCAATTTATCAGTTGAGAAAAAATATTTCTGTTTTTGGACGCTCTCACATGAAAATAGAGTATGCAGATAATAATTATAGGATGATTACCAATTGCTGCAAGGTGGATTTAATTGAATTTGAAGCTGCTTTTGTAATGGCAAAAAAGGCTATGCTCAATTCTGGTCAGTATTCGCCGGAACAGATCGAACAGAGCTTTGTAAAGGCTGTTCAACTTTATAAAGAGCCTTTGCTAAGTAGTGAAGGTTGGTCATGGGTTCACTCTTATCAAGTTGAACAGGAGCATAAATATGTCGAGGCTCTCAGATATTTAATATCTGCTGCTTATATAAAAAATGATAAGATAACTATGAGAGGATATCTTAAGAAATTAGCTGCTGCTTATGGAGAAGTTGATCTTAGTTTTGAAGATTTTTCTGAATTTTATTAAGCAAATTCGAAAGTAAAACCTGTTTAATGTCTAAAATGCTTTTGTAAAATCAAAAACGATAATTGTTGTTTAAAAATTATAATAAAAGCAGTTTCAATAAGAAACAAATTATGCTTTTTGTCAGAGTTTTGTCAGAGTTCTTTTCTATAATCATCCTTGGATCTTTTTTTTGTTAATTTAATAATTTTTTTATTAAATTGTTGATGATTGTGGATGGGAGGCACTGGAATGAATTGGATAAGAAATCTTAGAATTGGCACAAAGTTGATTAGTGCATTTGTTATAGTTGCGCTGATCGCAGGTATTATTGGTGCGGTGGGATTATCAGGAATTAATCATGTGAAAGAGCTTGATTATAAAATGTATGAAACCATGACAGTTCCACTAGGTGAAATGGTATTGATTGCTGAGTCTTTCCAGATAGTACGTGCTTCTATAAAATCGATTGTGCTTGCGGAGTCTGCTGAAGAAATTGATCAACACAGTGCAACAATAGAGCAATATGCAGAAGAATACAGAACTAATCTGGATAGCTATTATACTACTTTGTTTTCCGATGCTGGTCGGGAAATGACTGCAGAGATGAAAGAGCAATTTGATGAATACATGGTTTTTGTGGAATTGATTACAAAACATGCTAGAGTGGGTGATACGGAAACGGCTGTTAATCTTCTTAGAAGCAGGGAGCAGACTTTAAGTTCAGGAATAGAAGAAAATTATAGAACTATGCTGGGTTTAAAGGTTGCTGCTGCAACAGATACAGTTAACAGTAATGCGGATATTGCTCAAAATACAGCAAGAATCGCTATGATACTTCTGGTCGGTGGAGTGCTCCTGGCACTTGTGCTTGGATTTGTAATTTCCAGATCTATTGCCAATCCTGTTAAAAAGGCACTTGTAATGATCAGAGAAATGAGCCAAGGCAAGCTTTCTTTGCGTATCAATAGTAAAAGCAGAGATGAAGTCGGCAAAATGGCTTTTGCAATGGATCAATTTGCCGATGATTTGCAAAATAAAATCGTCCACAATATGAAACTTATTTCTGAAGGAAAAGTAAGTATGGAGCTTACAGACCTTGGTCCTGAAGATGAAATCACACCCGCTCTTAGAGAAATGATCAGAGCGATAAGAAGTATGGTCAGTGACGCAGGAATGCTTGCAAATGCTGCCATTAAAGGCGAGTTGTCGATACGCGCTGATGCTTCCAAGCATGGCGGAGATTTTAAAACTATTATTGCCGGGGTTAATAAAACTCTTGATTCAGTTATCCAGCCGTTAAATGTTGCAGCAGAATATGTAGACCGCATATCTAAAGGAGATATACCAGAAAAAATAACTGCTGATTACAATGGTGATTTCAATACAATTAAAGACAATCTAAATATTTGTATTGATGCTGTTAATAGTTTGATAGAGGATACAGGTATTCTCTCAGAGGCTGCTTTGGCTGGAAGATTGTCAACCAGGGCAGATGAAACCAGACATCAAGGTGCTTTTGCTGAAATAGTTAAAGGTATAAATGGTACATTAGATGCTGCAATCAAGCCGGTTCAAGAAGCGTCTGTGGTTCTTAGCGAAATGTCACGTGGTAATCTGCAAATTCGTGTAAATGGGGAATATCTTGGTGACCATGCTTTGATAAAAACATCCGTTAATAATACAATAGATGAATTTTCTGCCTGCATAAAAGATCTTTCTTATGTTCTGACAGAAATGGCAAATGCTAATATGCAAATTGAAATTGAACGTGAGTTCCCTGGAGATTTCCAGGCGATAAAAGATGCTCTCAACCTCATACTTGATTCTTTTAACAATATGCTGTTTGACTTCAATAATGCGGCTGATCAGGTTGCTGCAGGGGCAGGGCAGGTCTCAGAAGGAAGTACCTCCTTATCACAAGGTACAACAGAACAGGCTAGTTCGATAGAGGAATTGGCTGCTTCGATTACTCAGATATCCAATCAAACAAGGGAGAATGCTTCTAATGCTGATCAGGCTAATAAACTTGCTTTTAAAGCAAAAGATAATGCTGAGAGTGGAAATAGTCAAATGCAGCAAATGCTTGGTTCGATGAGAGAAATCGCAACTTCATCGAATAATATTTCCAAGATCATAAAAGTTATTGATGATATTGCTTTCCAGACAAATATTCTGGCACTTAATGCTGCTGTCGAGGCTGCTCGTGCAGGACAGCAAGGCAAAGGGTTTGCCGTAGTAGCAGAAGAAGTAAGAAATCTTGCTATGCGCAGTGCGCAGGCCGCAAAAGAGACAACGGAGCTTATTGAAAGTTCAATTGGTTCGGTCGAACAAGGCTCGGCATTAGCAGATACTACAGCAAAAGCTCTTGAGCTAATAGTAGATGATATTACTGCAGCAGCCGATCTTGTTTCATCAATTTCGTCTGCCTCAAATGAACAGGCATCTGCTATAGTCCAAATTAACGAGGGTGTACAGCAGGTTTCGCGGGTTGTCCAATCTAATTCTGCAACTGCTGAGCAAAGTGCAGCTGCAAGTGAGGAATTATCCAGTCAGGCTGGACTGCTTAAAAATCAGGTTAGCAGGTTCAAACTTAAATCAGTAAATATTAATTAAAAACTGATTCGAAGATTAAAATTCAATACAAAAGTCATCTCTGGTTTGAAAGTGGTAAAAGCTTCAGAGATGACTTTTTTGTCGTTTTGATTAAGAAGTTCAATATATAGGCGGGATAGTTGCGATAAAGTGCACAACATATGTGTTGACAAACGTCAAAACATATGTTAGATTGATCACAACGCATTTTACAAATTCCAAGACAATTGTCAAAAATGTGAATTCCCATTTAATCACTTGTTAAAAAAACAAGCTTCAAAGCAAAAAACAAGGAGGAAAAACAATGAAGAAGACACTATCCATTTTGCTTGTGTTAGCGTTAATTGTCAGCCTCGGTATGATCGTTGGCTGCCAGGAATCGCAAACAGAAACAACAAAGGCTCCAGAGACAACTACTGCAGCGGCTACCGATGGTGAAAATACATCGGAAGAGACAACAGAAACAGTTGAAGAATCGCTTAAAATTGCTTTTTTCGTCTCCGATCTGAGTAATGTTTTCCATCAGGCTCAGTTTGCTGCTGCGAAAGAGTATGCAATGGAAAAATACGGTGCGGAAGTGTTTGCATTTGATGGTCAGTCTGATGGTAATATTATGACACAAAATGTTGATCAGATACTGGCACAGGGTATGGATATGGCGACTTTACATGTATGGGATGATGAGTCTGCTATTCCTGGTATTATGGCAGCTTTGGATGCTGGTGTAACAATGGCTTCTTTCTTTGGCCCCTTCCCTGGCACAGGTATACCTGTTGTTCGTAGTGATGAAGCTGGTATTTCCTATGCGATGGGTGTTGAAATGGCTACACAGTGGAAAGAAACTTTCCCTGATAAACCAATAGTTATGGTTCAGCTTGGCTGGCCTAACCATACAGAAGTTAAATCTGGGCGTACAGATCCTTTTGTTGAAGGTGTATTATCTGTAGATCCAGATGCAACGGATCTCGGCTGTTTAGATGCCAGTGGTGGTGCTGATGCTGCTAAACAAATTATTGCTGACTTGGTTGTTACAAATCCTGAGGTCAACCTGATTTATTCAGAAGCTTCAAATCTTACAGTTGGTACAATGGCAGCTTTGAGAGAAGCTGGTAGAGGTAAATTTGATAATGGCACACCTATTACAGAAATCGTCTGCAGTGTAGACTTTGATGAAGTGGAAATGACAGATGTTTATGATCCCAACAGTTCTCTTAAACTTTCAATGGGTCTTCCCCCTATCGAAACAGGCAGAGCAAGAATTGATAATCTTTTTGCAATTCGCAACGGAGAGCTTGATCAGGTAGGAGAAACAGAAGTTGAAACTTTTGCCAAGGCATATAATATATCATATTGGACAATGGATCGTGCTGATGCGGTAAAATGGTTAAATGAGCAGTTTGGTACAAATTTAGAGTAAAATAGTAGAAAACTTCCTATAACTTCTTATTAACTAGAGTTTTATGGCGGGAGAAGTTTAGACTTCTCCTGCTATAAAATAACAGAAAATTTCTGGTGGCAAATTTATGAGTGATAATGTTTTGGAAATAAGAAATTTGGTTAAAGACTATCCTGGTGTTCGGGCTGTTAATGATGTTAGTTTCAATATACAGCGTAATACTGTGCACTGCCTTGTTGGAGAGAATGGGGCAGGTAAGTCTACTTTGATAAAAATATTGACTGGTGCGGTTGCAAGGACAGATGGTGTAGTTTTGCTGAATGGCAAAAATTATTGTGCTAGCAGCCCTAAAGAGGCAAAAAATAAAGGCATCAGCACACTCTTTCAAGAGCTTAATGTTGTTGATCAGCTTACAGTTGAAGAAAATCTTACATTGGGAGCAGAAGACACTCGTTTTGGCTTTCTTAGAAAAACAGATAAGATAAAAAAAGTTATTGACGTACTATATAGCTTAGAACCATCTATTAATCCTAAAGAATCGGTTGCCGAGCTTAGTGTTGCTCAAAAGCAAATTGTTGAGATTGCTCGGGCAGTTGCCAGTGATGCCGATATCATTATTATGGATGAGCCTACAGCCGCGATATCTGAATCTGAGATTAACCGGCTTTTTCAAATAATCCGTTGCTTGCGTGAAAAGAATGTTACTGTTATATACATATCACATCGACTTGATGAAATTTTTGCTCTTGGAGATAATGTGACGGTTATGCGCGACGGACGCCATATAGATACTTTACCTGTTTCTTCAATTAAAGATCGTTCAGAGTTGATAAAGCTAATGATAGGAAAAACTGTATTTGAGTCCTATACACCTCCTGAAGAAGAAACTAAAGAGAATATATTAGAAGTAAAAAATCTAACAAATCATAAACTTAAAGATATTTCGTTTAGTGTGAAAAAAGGTGAAATTGTTGGTTTCTATGGTTTAGTTGGTGCTGGCAAAACGGAACTTGCCAGAGCGATTTATGGAGCTGATTCATGTGATGGTGAGATTATATTTAAGAATGAAAGATTAATTTGCTCACCTAGCAATGCCATTGAAGCAGGCATTGCATTAGTTCCTGAAGAAAGGCGCTCTCAGGGATTGTTTACAATATTGACAATCAGAAATAATGTTCCGGTAATGAATATGAAAAAAATATCCAAAAGTGGAATTATTAATTCTGCAAAAGAACGTAAAGTTGCGCAGGAATATGTTGGACAGCTCAATATTGGCACCAGTGGAACGGAGAAAGAAGTTTCCAAACTTTCTGGTGGGAATCAGCAAAAGGTAGTATTTTCAAAATGTTTATTTGCAGATGCGGATCTGTTGATGCTGGATGAACCTACGCGAGGTGTCGATGTTGGAGCTAAAAGTGAAATATATAGTATTATTCGGCAATTATCCAAGCAAGGCAAATCAATAATGATTTTTTCATCAGAACTGCCGGAAATTATGAATATGTGTGACAGCATATATCTTCTGTTCGATGGCTATATGAGAGCCAACTTGAAAAACAGCAGTGATATTGATAATGAAACGATTCTTCATATTGTAACAGGAGGAGAATAAAGTGGCGAATCAATCCTCTCAAAATGTCATCAAAGATAAGATTAGCAATGAAAGCTTTATAAATCTATTTATGTTTATAGTTTTAGTGGTTTTATTTAGTGTAGCATCGGTATTTGTGCCGAATTTCTTTTCTCTGCGTATCATTATTAATCTGATAACCAACTATTGGTTCATAATCTTAATTGGAATAGGTGTCACTTTTTTGCTGACCACAGGTAATTTTGATATGTCTGTTGGCGGTAATATTGCTATGACAGGAGTGCTGTCGGTCTATTTTTGCCAGTATTCAGACGGGGCGATGCCTTTATCGACCGGACTGGGACTGCCTTATGGTGTAGCTGTTGTTTTGGCACTTATCTGTTCTCTTGCAATTGGAGCTATTAATGCATTTTTTATTGCCAAACTAAAAGTGGCATCAATAATTATCACCCTTGGAACGATGTCCTTGGCTCGAGGTATAGCACAAATCGTTACTTTGGGCGCACAAAGAAATACAAGTTTGCCCCCTGTTTATGGTGTGATTGGTAATGCTTCAATACCTGGAACATCAATAAAAATTTCAGTATTGATCATGGTGGCATTTGTAATAATTGCTATATTTGTTGAGAAAAAGACTGTTTTTGGACGTAGAACCTATCTGATAGGAGCTAATGCTGAAGCGGCAAAGCTTTCTGGTATAAAAGTTGCTAAACATGTAACTGCTTTGTACCTGACCAGTGCTTTTTTATCTGGTGTTACGGGAATTCTTCTTGCATCAGAATACAAAGCAGGTATGTCTAATCGTGCAACAGGGAATGAGTTTGATGCACTTGTTATAACTTTGCTGGGTGGAACCAGTATTAATGGTGGCTTTGGTTCTGTAATCGGTACTGTTGTAGGTGCACTTATTCTTGCTGTGGTTACTTCCGTTGCCACAGGTCTGCTTTTCCCGCCTGATATGCAGTTCATTATCAAAGGTGTAGTAACCTTTCTGGCTATTTTGGCGCAACGATTTGCACTTGACAGGAGAAAAGGCTGATGTCGTCAGTAAACTTTAGCGATGCCAGAAATGCACAAGGAGTAAAGAAAATGGCTGAACCAATGAAAAAACAAAGTTCGTCTAAAAACTGGAGAAATATAGCAAAAGACTTTTATATTTATGTTTTACTGTTTTTGATCGTAGTGGTGTTTTCTTTAATGAAACTAGATCAGGTGCAGATGTTTGGACGAGGACATTTTCTAAGTCCTGACAGTATTATTAATCTGCTTCGAATGTCTATACCCATAATAACTCTTAGTGGCGGCTTCACATTATTAATGATTTCAGGACATATTGATCTTTCTGTTGGCAGTGCAATGAGTTTAAGTGCTGTGGTTTATTCCTGGCTTGCCATCAGAGGTGTTCCTTTTATTCTTGCTTTTGCTGCTACCTTTATACTTGGTTTGATTTTGGGATATATTAATGGTTTTCTTGTAGTTAAGCTTAGAATCACGCCGGTAATTGCAACTTTGGTCAATTTAAATCTCTACAAGGGAATAGCGCTTATGATTGTTCCCAGAGGAGTTTCAGCTATAAAAAGCGGTGATGATTTGCGCATGCCTGCATGGATAAACGATTATGGACGTCAAAATGTATTCCTGGGACTGCCTGCTGCCTTTTATGTTGCTCTTTTGGTTATCGCGATTTTGATGATTTTGCAGCATAAAACAGTTATTGGTAAATATTCTGCAGCTATTGGAGGAAACAGAACGGCGGCTGAATTGTCCGGAATAAATGCCAAAAAAATGATTTGGATATTATATATGATTGTGGGAGTTCTGGCTTCTATGGCAGGTGTTGCAAGGGCAAGTTATATGTCTCTGGGTGATCCGTTATCTGGAGATGGCATGGAAACAGACTGCATTATTGCGGTGCTTCTTGGTGGTACGGCTTTTACCGGCGGTGAAGGTTCTGTTATAAAAACAATTGTAGGTGCCCTGATCATAATGTGTATGACCACCGGCTTGATGACTGTAATACAGCCTTATTATCAGACTTTTGCTAAAAGTGTAGTTTTGATTTTGGCGGTAACCTTGAATCATCTGCTGGTTAGACGTAAGGAAAATGCATAATCTTAAAAAATAAACAAATTAATATGAGGCATGCATATATAGTCAAGATGAGGTGTCTTTGTGAAAGATATTAACTTAATTGGGCTCTATGAAAAAGCTTTGCCTAAATATTTTACATGGGAAGAAAAGCTTTCGATTGCAAAATATGCTGGTTATGATTTTGTTGAAATGAGCGTTGACGAAACTCCAGAAAAGCTAAATAGAGTTTTTGATTTGGAAAAACAAATCAAGGAAATATCCCAGGCGATTAAAAAAACAGGGGTGCCTGTTGTTTCAATGTGTTTGAGTGGTAACCGTCGTTATCCGATTGGCAGCAAGTCTCTGGAAATAAGAAAAAAAGGTATTGAAATAATCAAGGGAGCGATCATGCTTTCTGTTGGTATAGGAATACGTACAGTGCAGCTGGCGGGATACGATGAGTTTTACAATGAATCTGATCAGATAACAAAAAAGATTTTTGAAGAATCTCTGCAGGAATGTATTGAAATTGCTGCGAGAAATAGTGTTATGTTGGCCATTGAAACTATGGATACAGAGTTTATGGGTTCAATTACCAATATTATGACGCATATCAATCGGATAAATTCACCTTGGTTGAATGTTTATCCTGATATAGGAAATCTTTCTTCCAGAAAAGTAAATATTCGAGAAGATTTTCTGGCAGGGAAAGATCATATTGTAGCAATACATGTTAAAGATACTCGTGAAAACGAGTTTCGCCGGGTTGCTTTCGGTGAAGGAATAGTAGATTTTGATTCTTTTTTTATATTACTGATGGAAATGCAGTATAAAGGCCCATTGGTTGTAGAAATGTGGTCAGATGATGATTTAAGTTATATTGCTGAAGTAAAAAAAGCCAGAGAATTTTTGCTTGCGAGAATTCTTGAAGCCAGAAAAATTGCCGTGCTTTAAAAGTCAATTGAAAGAGAGGAGAGAATTATATGTTAAATTTTGAAAACTTTGTTCCCGTAAAAGTGGTTTTTGGTAGAGGGAAGTTAGATGCTATTGGTGCTCATACAAAAAATTATGGTAAAAAAGCTCTGATTGTCACAACGGGATCGTTTTTCAAACAATCTGGTCTGGTTGATAGAATTCAAAGCATTCTTGCTGCCGAAGGAGTCCAGAGTGCAGCTTATGACAATATTTCACCTAATCCACATGTGGAAGAGGCTCAGGCCGGTGCTGATTTTGCCAGAGAAAATGATTGTGATGTTGTAATCGGTCTTGGTGGAGGAAGTGCCATTGATGCGGCAAAGTGTATTGCTGTAGCAGTTTCTCAAGGGAATGATATCTGGCCGTATTGGATGGGTGAAAAAGATATTTATGCTGCATTGCCAACCATAGCTGTTACTACTACTTCTGGAACAGGCAGTCATATATCTTCTTATTCGGTAATAACAAATCCTGAGACAAATGAAAAACCTGGTGCGGGTTCAGAGCTGCTTTATGCTAAAGTTGCTATTGTAGATCCGGAACTTATGATTTCTTTGCCACGTGAATTGACTGCTGCTACAGGTTTCGATGTTTTGGCACATGCAATAGAAGCTTATACAAGCAAAGATGCAACACCCTTTTCAGAGCTGTATTGCGAAAAATCGATTAAACTGGTAGGACAATATCTTAAACGTGCAATGGCAGATGGTGGAGATTTAGAAGCAAGAGAAATGATGGCGTTAGCAGATACTTTGTCGGGTTATTCCATTGCGATTGCTGTTATAACTATGTGTCATGCTATAGGACATGCAGTAGGTGGTGTCTGTAATACTGTTCACGGATTAACTTTGGCAGCAATGACACCAAGTACAATGCGCCACAGTATGAAATTCAGTCCGCAAAAATATAAAAACATTGGTGCATGGCTATCTGGGCATGAAGTGACACCGCAGGAATGGACTGCAGAACAAAGTGTTGAAGCTGTCAGTCAGTTTATCAGTGATATAGGAATGAATATTCCGTTATCGCAGCAAGGCGTAAAACGTACAGATTTTGACAAAATTATTGAGGGAACCATAAGTTATATGGGTGGAGGTTGTGATCTTGATCCTGCTGCTCCTATTAGTGCAGACGATGTACGTAAAGTTCTTGAAGAATCATTCTGAAAGGGTATATTATGAAAAGCGTAGGATACCGAACCTTGACTAAAGAAGCTTTTGCGAAATATGGAGACTATGCAGGTATTATGAAACCTGCCGGCATTAAATTTGGTGAACCTCCGGTTGAGTTTTATCGTGATATGGTTCAGCAATATCTTGGTAATGCTAATAGTGTTTCATATTCTGCTTGTGTTGTCTGTGCAAAGGAAGAGTGGATAATAGATAGTGCTGAATATCACAATCATACATGTGAAGCGATAATATGCCTGGATGGCGATTATTTGATGCATGTTGCACCTGCTTGTCAAGAAGATTGTGAGCCATGGGATGAAATGGAAGTGTTTCTGATTCCAAAGGGTACGATGGTAGTTACACGGCCAGGCGTATGGCATCAGGCTGGTTTTCCTTATGGTTGTGAAAAAGTACATATTTTATGTGCTTTGCCAGAACGTGCATATGCCAACGATTGTATTTTTAAAACTATTCCTAAAGAAAAGCAAATCAGAGTGCTTGATCAGAAAATTGATTAAAACCGGAGCAATTGATTTGCAATTATAATTGCAAAAACAACTAAAACTGCAGCGAGAGGAAAGATTATGTCATTTTTGCTGGGAATTGACAATGGCGGCACAATGGTAAAAGCAGGTCTTTATGATTTGTCGGGAAATGTTGTAGCACTGTCAAGTTCTGAGATGCCTTCTATACTGGGTTTGAATGGTGAAGTTGAGCGGGATTTGAACCAACTCTGGGCGATTAATTGTCAGGTTATAAAAGACATCATTTCAAAGTCCGGAGTTAAGTCTTCTGAGATTATAGGTATATCTGTTGCAGGTCATGGTAATGGTATATATCTTGTTGATAAAGACGGCAAGGCTTTGGGAAAAGGCATATACTCAACTGATATGCGTGCCAAAAATTATGTGGCACGATTTGAGAAAAATGGTGTTTGCGACCGTATTGCTGCTAAAACTATGCAAACTCTCTATCCAGGACAGATGGCGCCTTTGCTTGCGTGGTTGAATGATAATGAGCCTGAAAATTTGAAAAAAGTGGCTTGGGCACTTGGCTGTATTGATTATTTGCGATATTGCCTTACTGGAGAAGTTAGTGCAGAAATAACGAATATGTCTGCTTCAAGCCTGCTAAATCAGGAAACCCAAAATTATGACGATTATATTCTTGCAGAAATGGGAATATCTGATTGCCGCAGTATTCTTCCTGTACTCAAACAGTCTTGTCAGATTACGGGGCATGTTAATTCAAAAGCTGCTTTAGAAACTGGTTTATCTGAAGGAACACCGGTTGCAGGAGGCATGATTGATATTACTGCTTGTGCCATTGCAACCGGTATTACAGATGAAAGCAGGTTGTGCCTTGTAGCAGGAACATGGAGCATTAATGAATTTATTTCACGTAGGCCTTTATTTGCAAAAGGTCTTTTGCTGACTTCTGTTTATTGTATTGAAGATTACTATATGATTACAGATGGCAGTATGACTTCAGCAAATAATTTGGAGTGGTTTTTGAAAGCTTTTTTTGAAAAGGGGAAAGAAAAAGAACTTTATTATGAAGCTGCGGAGAATCTGTTGAGATCGACCGAGCCTGAAGATAGCGAAATAGTTTTTTTGCCTTTTCTTTATGGCACTAATGCCGATGCTGACGCAAAAAGCTGTTTTATAGGAATTGACGGACGCCATTCCAAAGCTCATATGATACGTGCTGTGTATGAAGGTGTTGTATTTTCTCATAGAATGCACATAGAAAAACTGCTTGAACTACGTTCCGAAATGCCTTTAGCGATCAGGATGGCTGGAGGGGTAACAAAATCTGAAATATGGTCACAAATGTTTGCTGATATTATCCAGCTGCCTATAGAGATATCAAGTAGTACGGAGCTAGGTACAAAGGGTGCAGCTATGTGTGCAGGAGTTTCAGTAGATGTTTTTGCCGATTTGGAAGACGCTGCAGAAGTGTTTTCCAAAGTTATAAAAACCTATGAACCAAATCTTAAAAAAAGGAAAATATATGATCAAAAATATAAGCGTTATAAACAAGTAATCAAAACGCTTTCACCGCTGTGGAGCCAATGGTAGCAAGTGTTGTAACAATCTGAACAGTTGTCATGTCATTTGCTTGACACCCTTAGTCAAGAGGAATATAATCATGAATACTATTTATGAAAACAGTGGGGGAAACACGTTGGAAACAAGACATGATATCCATATTATGGTTCAGGTTGCTCAGATGTATTATGTTGATGGTATGACACAGGAAAAGATAGCTAAGCAGCTTGGTATTTCCCGTTCAGCCATTTCAATGATACTTACCGAGGCTAGAGATTTTGGTATCGTAGATATTAGAGTGAAAAATCCCCAGATAAATAATAAAGAATTATCGGATCAAATGGTAGAAATATTTGGGCTTGAGAAATGTTTTGTTGTGCCTGTAAATGCTAAATTACAGCGTATATTGACAAAAATTGTTGCTTCTCAAGGTGCTGCTATTGTAGATGAAGAAATAAAAAGTCATACTTCACTAGGTGTTGCCTGGGGAACGACTTGTTATGAAAGTATGTCCGCTTATAGAAATAATAACAATCTTTGTGATATTAATGTCGTACCTTTAATAGGTGGGACAAACAGGATAGCCTCTGAATATCAACTTAATGAGATGGTACGTATGTTGGCAGAGAAAATGCAAGGATCACCTTTGTTGATGTTTGCACCCGCTATCGCAGAGACCATTGATGACAAAGCTCTATATCTAAAGAGTGCTACTATGCAGCCTATTCTTGAAAAATGGAAGTCTTTGGATGCTGCTTTGATTAGTGTAGGAGCACCTCCTGAATATTATAATAGTAAACTGCAGGCATGTTCTGAAGATGCACTTCGTGAATATGAGGCAGATTTAAATCGTACAGTTGGAGATATATGTGCAAGACGATTTAATATCAATGGCGAATTTTTGAATAATGAATACAATAATAGAATAATAGGTGTTGAAGAAGCTGATTTAAGAAATACAGATAAAGTTATTTGCGTTGCCGCCGGTGATCATAAAGTTCTTTCAATGCTTGGAGCTTTGCGTACCAACATAATTGATATAATGGTAACTGATGAAAATACAGCTAAAAAAGTTCTTCAGATTCATAAGATGGCTTAAAGGTTTTCTGACTTGCATTCTATTTTTATATGAACCTCCTGCTTTCTCTATTAGTAGATTCAGTGAGGTTTTTTTGTGAACAAAAGTGCATTGGTGCATTTGTTTGCGAAAAATTGACAATAGTTCAAGGCTGTTGTATTGTGAAGATATCAGATTGAGGGAATTGCCGATATGGATAAGCATGATATTAAAGTTATGGTTGCAAAAATGTATTATATGGAAGGGCTTTCGCAGGAAGAAATCGCAAAGAAAATTCACCTGTCAAGGCCTAGTGTATCGCGCATGCTCAAAGCTTGTATTGCAGATGGTATTGTTCAAATCAGAATAAATGATGTTTCTTCTCTTGGCAGTGAGCTTGGCCGGCGTATTGAAGCATCTTTTAATGTTGGCAAAGCAATTGTTGTACCACAAAGCAATAATGTTGATGAGGATAAAATTCGTGTTGGACAAGCTGCTGCGGATTATTTGGAGACAATATTAAGACCTGGAATGCTTATAGGCATCGCCTGGGGCACAACAATACACAGTACAATTAAAAGCATTCGTAACTCAAAAACAATGAAGGCTGATGTAATACAGTTGCTTGGAGGCATGGGAAATAAAACAAATGATACGGATGCTAACACGATGGCCTTGACTCTTGGAAATGCTCTTAACGGTGATCGCTACGTTTTACAGGCTCCTTTTATGGTTCAAAGTAAGATCCTTAGAGATCTTTTGATGGAAGAACCTCATATAAAAAGTCATTTTGAGAAAATTAAAGATGCTGATATAGCTATAGTAGGCCTTGGCTCTACTAAACCGGAATTAAGTGCTCAATTTAGATCAGGACATATAAATATGGAGGATTCAGAAAAACTCATAAGAGAAGGAGCTGTTGGCGATATATGTGGTCGCTATATAGATATAAATGGGAATAATTGCCACACGTCACTAAATGATAAAATGATTGCAGTTTCTCTGGAGGATTTGCGTCAGATTCCAACTGTAATTGGTGTAGTTGCCGGCGAGAAAAAGGCAGATATAATAGCAGGGGCTTTACGGGGACGGTATATTGATGTTCTCATAACTGATGAAAAAGCTGCGATTGCTGTTCTTGGTTATCACTAGTTAGCAACAGTTTTTGTTTGAAGATGTTTCTGTATGAGGCATCTTTTTTTTGTCCTTTTTTTGAACAAATGTGCAATGTTGCGTGTTAATGTTGACATCAGTTCGCGTTGAGAGTATCATAAAAACAAATCTGACATTTGTCATGAAAAATGTGAAGAGGCGTTATGAAACTTTCAGCATCTATTTTATCAGCAGATTTTCTCAAATTGGGTTTAGAAATTGACAGAGCCTATGCGGCCGGTTGTGAAATACTACATCTGGATGTTATGGATGGACATTTTGTACCAAATTTAGCAGTCGGTCTTAATATTGCTGAGGCATTAAAAGAAGATAGTCGCTTGAGAAAAGATGCACATCTTATGGTGAGCAATCCAGAAAGCATGATAGATTTGTTTGCTGGTTCAGGTGTGGATTCAATAATAATTCATGCAGAAGCTACTAATCATCCGGTGAGACTTTTAAGAGAAATAAGAAAAAGAGGTTTGCTTGCAGGCTTGGCTTTGACACCAGAATCAACCATAGAGTCTGCGCGCTGTGCAATTGAGGAAGCCGATATCGTTCTTCAGGTTTCAGTTTGTGTAGGTTTTGGGGGACAAAAAGCTATTGCATATGCTTTCGAAAAATTGCGGACTTTAAGTGAATTACGTGCAAGTCTGGGTTTGAAATATGAAATCCAGGTTGATGGTGGAATTAACATGGATACATATTGTTCTGCAATAGAATATGGTGCGGATGTTCTCGTTTGCGGTTCTTCTTTATTTAAGGCCGCTAATATGAATGGTATTGTCGAGAATATGCGTTCAGGATTGCTTTGATCAAAAAACTTTCATAAAAGATAATCATAAAAACAATATTTTAAGGAGGTCAGATGAATGAGTTTATATGCAGATAATCTCGAAGACAAAGTTTGTGTTGTAACAGGTGCGGCAAAAAGTATCGGTTATGCCATAGCAGAAAAGTATGGTGAACAAGGGGCTAATGTTGTAATGATTGACATTGATCCTCTTGTGGAAAAATCAGCCCGGGAATTACGTGACAAGGGCTACAATGCAACTGGAATTATTTTAAATATTACCGACCGTGATGCTGTGCTCGCCTGTTTTAAAAAAATTACAAGTGAGATAGGTGATATTTATACATTGGTTAACAATGCAGGCGTGGTTGACAACCGTCCTTTTGAAGAAAATGACGAAGAGATTTTTGACAAAATGTTTAAGGTAAATGTTTATGGAACTGCGTATTGTATTCAGGGTGCTATTGAAAGTATGAAAAAAAACAAGGAAGGGCGAATCATTAATTTTGCTTCTAAATCAGGTAAAACAGGATCCGCTTTAATGGCACCATATAGTGCTGCTAAAGGCGCAGTTATTGTTCTGACGCAATCTCTGGCTTTTGAATATGCAAAGTACAATATCAAAATAAATTCCATTTGTCCTGGCATAACTGATGCAACTGGTGTTTGGTCTAGTGTAAGTAAAGGCTATGTTGAGAATATGAAAATGGAACGTGATGAAATTGTAAAGCAGTTTACATCCAAAATACCTCTGGGAAGACTGACTGACAAACAAGACGTGGTTGATTTCGTATTTTTCTTAACCGTTTCTGGAGATTACTGTACCGGTCAGGCTTTCAATATTACCGGCGGTCGAGAGATGCATTAAATATTTAAATCAATTGATTCTGTGAGTTAATAAAAATCAAAAGGAGAGTGGCATGGATATTGAAAAAATGATTCGCGAAATAACCAGCGAAATAATGAAAGAAAGCAGCATAAAGGAAGAAGTTGTTCAACAGTCTAACAGTGATTATGATGCCTCTTATGCAAAGTATATGGATCATACAGTGCTTAAACCAGACACCATTCGTAATACTGTTAAGAGATTTTGCAATGAAGCCAAAGAATATCAACTGGCAAGTGTTTGCGTTAATCCAACTCATGTGAAATATGTTGCAGAGCAACTTGCCGGTTCAGGAGTAAAAACATGTTGTGTTATAGGGTTTCCTCTAGGTGCTAATACAAGTTTTGTAAAAGGTGTAGAAACAATGGAAGCCGTTAAAAACGGTGCTGAAGAAGTTGATATGGTAATAAATATCGGTGCACTTAAGGATAAGAATTATGATCTTGTTTATGAAGATATAAAAGCCGTAGTTGATGCAGCACATCCTAAAGCTTTGGTAAAAGTAATTATTGAAACTTGCTTGTTAACAGATGAAGAAAAGGTACGTGCTTGTGAAATTGCCAAACAGGCAAAAGCTGATTTTGTGAAAACATCAACAGGGTTTGGCACAGGAGGCGCAACAGTTGAAGATATTCGGCTGATGAAGCGTACAGTTGGAGAAGGCATGATGGTAAAAGCATCGACTGGTATTAATGATCGCAAGACTTGCGATCAGATGTTGAATGCCGGTGCGGTCAGAATGGGCACAAGTAAAGGTATTTTGATAATAAAGGGTGATAAAGATAATTCAGATTGCTTGCATTGCGGCAAGTGTAAAATCAGTTGTCCTACAAGCAATGTAAAAGTAGTTAAAGACGAGTATTAATGAGAACAAGCTTTAACAAAGAATTTTTATAAAAAACTATCAGCACTTTGGGAAAATTCTAATTGAGAAAAAAGAAAGGAAATACAAAATGGATAAGCAGGCATTGGGTATGGTAGAGACAAGAGGACTTATAGGAGCAATCGAAGCTGCGGATGCTATGGTAAAAGCAGCAAATGTATCCTTGATGGGAAAAGAACAGGTAGGTTCTGGATTAGTAACAGTGATTGTAAGAGGAGATGTCGGGGCTGTTAAGGCTAGCGTAGATGCAGGAGCCGCTGCATCAAAACGTGTTGGCGAATTGGTTTCTGTTCATGTAATTCCTCGTCCGCATCAAGACGTGGAAAAAATTCTGCCGAATAATAAATAATTGAAGCGGCTGGAGGTAATATGGACTTAGAATTAAGTGGAAAAACTGTCTTGGTTACAGGCGGTGGTGCTGGTCTTGGCGCAGGTATTTGTGAGGTTTTTGCCCAGGAAGGTGCCAATATAATGGTTAATTACATCACTAATGAGGAAGAAACAAAGAAATTTGCCAGTTCCTTAGGAGAACGTTTTGGCGGTAAAAGTATTGCTGTATATGGTGATGTAACTAAAGCAGATGACATTGACAGAATGATCGATATTGCTGTACGCGAATATGGACACCTGGATATTGTAGTTAACAATGCGGGTATTTGGCCTACTACATTGGCAGAAGAAATGTCCGATGAAGAGTGGCGAAAAGTAATTGACATAAATTTAACAGGCCCTTTTATGGTTAGCAAGCGTGCATGCAGCCATTACAAAGAAAAGGGTTTAAGAGGAAGAATTGTAAATATTGTTTCAAAATCCGGATTTATGGTCAATACAGAAGCACATGCACATTATGTTTCTGCTAAAGGCGGATTGGTCTTGCTGACAAAGGCTTTGGCAAGAGAGTATTCAAAATATGGCATTGTTGTAAATGGTGTTACTCCGGGAATGGTTAGAACACCTCTTAATGAAGATAAACTATCAAACCCGGAAATAAAAGCTTCCTATGAAAAACGTATACCTTCAGGACGTATCTCGACTGCTCAGGAAGTAGGTTATGCTGTTGCTTTTCTAGCTTCTTGCAAAGCTGATTTTATCAATGGCACTTGTGTTGATGTAACTGGTGGTATGCTCATTTAAGTAAAATTTGATAGTGAAAAAGATTCAACTTGTGACAAGAAAAAAACTTAAGACAATATTTTTGACAAAAGTCATGGCATGTGTTAATCTGAATTAACAAATGAAATAACATATGTCAAAAGATTTAATTAATATAAAAGTTGAATTGGAGAAGAAGTGTATGTACAGGAAGCTAAAGAAAGAAATAATAGAGGCTGCACTGGAGATTAAGCATAATGGTCTGGTACGTTTGTCGGGTGGAAATGTTAGTGTCAGACTTTCAAATGGTCATATTCTGGTTACTCCTTCAGGAACATCCTATGAAACAATGAAGCCTGAAGATATCATAGTAATAGACAGCGAGGGTACTCGAATAGAAGGACGCCTTAGAGAATCAGTCGATACTGTAGCTTTACTATATATTTTCAAACATATGCCGGAGGTTAATGCAATAATTCATACCCATCAGCCCTATGCAACAGCTGCCGGACTAATTTGCGATGAATTGCCTGCCGCCGTTACAACTTTGGCAAATGTTACTCTAGGAGCAGTTAATGTAGCTCCCTACTGCTCTGCAGCAAGCAAAGATATGGGTGTACAAACAGTGAAATATATTGGTGATAGAAAGGCTGTAATTCTTAAACATCACGGTGTTATAACAGTAGGCACAGATTTAAAAGAAGCTTTATATGCAGCAATATATATGGAGGATGCTGCACTGACCTATTTGATGGCGAAATCTGCTGGTAATCCGGTTATAATGACTCCTGAACAAACTCAGGATGCAGTAGATATACATAAAAATTATGGTCAGAATAAGCATTAGATAATGTATTAGTATGGATAAAGAAAAAATAAAGCGATCAGTTCTAATCACTATAGCCAAAAAATTAATCGAAGAAGATCAAGTATTCTATATACCTGCAGCCGTTTCTGCCAGACATATTCATCTTTGTCAGAATGATGTAGAAATTCTGTTTGGCAAAGGATATAAATTGGGAAGGCTGCGGGAGCTGACACAACCTAACCAATATGTTTGTCCTGAAAAATTAACTGTAATAGGTAGAAAAGGACAAATAGAAAACATTAGAGTGCTAGGTCCGGTTCGATCGGAGACTCAGGTTGAGCTATCACTGACAGATTGTTACAAGATCGGTATGGAAACTAACATACGTATGTCAGGAGACTTAAAAAATACTCCAGGTGCAATTATCGTTGGCCCGGCTGGAGAAGTAAAAATTCAGCAAGGTGTAATTATTGCTGCTCGTCATTTGCATATTAGTCCAAAACAAGCAGAAATATACAATGTTAAAAACGGTGATATTATTCAGGTTCGTAAATGCGGAAGTCGTGAAGCAATTCTTGGCAACATAGTTGTTAGAGCAGGAGAAGAACATGAGCTGGAGCTGCATATTGATACCGATGAAGCAAATGCAGTCGGAATGTTATCAGGAACTTTGTTGGAGTTAATTCGATAGACCAAAGGAAAGGCAAGCAGCTGGTATGAAAAACTGGGAGCAAAAAGATATACAAGATCTTTGCGCAAAAACTGTACGCGTAATAATAGAAAGGCTTTCAACAAATTTATCTGATAATGTGAATATACAGATGAATTCTGATCAAGATGAATCTGAAGAGGATATTAAAAAGAAGAGAACACTGGTTTTATTGCCCCAATATACTTTTGCTGCTGGACGGGTTTTGACATGGATAGAACAGCAAGATATTAAGCCAGATTATATTCAGATTAATGCAGATAAGTTTGAAGAAGAGGATCAAAAAACGCCATTTAATAAATGTAATATTATTAATATAGACACATTACATCAAAGACATAAATTGATAAATGAACTTCATTATTACAAACAATATCTAATAATTACGCCTTCTCTTGACACAATAGCATCGCTCGCAAGTGGCGATGACAGTTCTTTTGAAACAATGCTTATGTTAAGACCTTTGCTATGGGGAAGTCTTGTTACCATGATTTTAGACTTTGAGTTGCCAAGGCACAGAAGGGGTTTTGCAAAATTGGTTGACGATCTAAATACTTTAGAACAGATGGGTATTATTATTCATCGTCTGGGCAATATCAAAGATACTGTGCCAAGAGGTGAAAAAGATTTAATTACAGCAAAAGATGTTGAAGATGCTTGTATTAGAGGTGAATCTCTCAAAGCTGCACAAAATGCAATTATAACACAATTGGCATTGGATACAGCCGGTGAACTCGGTGTAATAATTGAATAATTGATATAGAGTGAGACGGTAAAAAAGACAGGAGTAAGCAAAATGCAGATTGCCAAAGTCAAAGGAAAGGTAATAAGTACAAATAAGACTGAAAAACTTGTTGGTCTTACTCTTTTGGTCGTTGTGCCTATAGAATTATCTACTTTCGAAGAAAAGGGGCAGCCGATAGTTGCGATTGATACTGTAGGTGCAGGAGCAGGCGAAATAGTTATGCTTTGCGGGGGCAGTTCTTCCAGGCAGACTCCGATTACAGAGAACAAACCTTCCGATATGGCGATTGTAGCCATTATAGATTCTATAGAGATAGAAAATCGTATTGTCTTTCGTAAATATGAAAATTAAGATTCAGGTAAACACTGAAGCAAAATATGCATGAGAGGATTTTTACAATGAGTCTGACGGATCAACAAATTCGCGCCATAGCGGAAGATACCAAAAAACAAATTATGAATAACAAATATCTAATAGAAGAATCATCTTTGCAACAAACTTCAGTAGTTGCAATGTCAGATAACTTGTCTATAGATTGCAGAGAACAATTTAAATGCTTAAGCTGGTTGGCTCTGACCCCTGATCAGGCTGTGCTGGCTGCCAAGCAAGCACAGCAGGAATTAATGAACAAATCGCTGGCTGAAAGAGCCAGATATATAGATGCGATGCGCATAGCTGCCCGTGGACAGGTTAGCTATTTGTCTGAACTGGCAAATAACGAGACTGGATATGGCAAGGTAGAACATAAAATTCTAAAGAATCAATTAGCCATTGACAAGACTCCGGGGTTGGAAGATTTACAAACAGAAGCTGTTTCCGGAGATAATGGGTTATCAATAGTAGAAAGTGCACCTTACGGAGTGATTGGTGCAATTACACCTTCCACCAATCCTACCTCTACTGTAATAAATAATTCTATTAGCATGATAGCAGCTGGTAATTCAATTGTTTTTAATCCGCACCCTTCTGCAAAAAAATCATCACAAGAAGCTATGAGGATTCTAAATGAGGCAATCGAAAAATCAGGTGGCCCTAAGAATTTAATTTGTACTGTGGCTGAACCAACACTTGAAACAGGCAAAGCTATTATGGAGCATGCAGATATTTCAATACTTGCTATTACAGGTGGTGAAGCAGTTGTTAGAGTAGCAATGAAAACAGGTAAGAAAGTTATTGCTGCAGGGCCAGGGAATCCTCCCGTAATAGTCGATGATACTGCTATTGTCGCTCAAGCTGCAAAAGATATTGTAGATGGTGCGAGCTTTGATAATAATGTTCTATGTATTGCCGAAAAAGAAGTATTTGCATTCACCGACATAATTGAGCCGCTCATGGAAGAAATGCAGCAAAATGGTGCCATAAAAGTTTTTGGAGAAGATATAGGTAAAATTGTTCGTACCGTTTTGAAAGAAACGAATAAAGGGTATCAGGTTAACAGAAATTTTGTAGGAAGAGATGCGGCATATATATTGAGTGAGAGTAAAGTTCACTTCAAAGGCAATCCTCGTCTTATTATTGCAGAAGTAGATAGCAATCATCCTTTTGTAAAAGTAGAAATGTTAATGCCCGTTTTAGGGATTGTTAGAGTTGCAAATAATATTGATGAAGTTATCAAAATGGCAAAAGAGGCTGAAAACAACTGCCGGCATACAGCTATAATGCATTCACAAAATGTTAGTAATTTATCAAAAGCCGCCAAAGAATTAAATACAACGATATTTGTTAAAAATGCTCCGTCATATGCAGGTTTGGGGTTTGAAGGAGAGGGTTACACTTCCCTAACGATAGCCACCCCCACAGGAGAAGGAATAACAAGTGCCAGAACTTTTACCCGTAAACGAAGATGTGTTCTGCGGGGTAATTTTCGTATCATTTAGTATGAAATAAACAAAATTCTAAAGAGGAAAAGAGGAGAAAAAAATGGAACTTCAAGCATTGGGAATGATCGAAACCAGAGGTTTGATAGGAGCAATTGAAGCAGCAGATGCAATGGTAAAAGCAGCAAATGTCCAACTTATTGGAAAGCAGCAAGTGGGATCAGGATTGGTAACGGTAATGGTTCGAGGAGATGTCGGTGCAGTAAAGGCTGCAGTGGAAGCTGGTGCTTCGGCAGCTAAAAGAGTGGGTGAAGTAGTCTCAATGCATGTAATTCCCAGACCGCATGATGATGTGGAGAATATTTTGCCTGTTATTAATGAGAAAAATAATTTATCAAAAAATATTTCTGAAGCAAAAAAATAAGCCCTTGTTATATAAGTTGTTTGCTTATGGAAGGGGTAAATATGTATACGGGAATTGTTGTTGGTTCTGTAGTTAGTACAGTAAAAAATGAAAGTTTAATTGGAATAAAATTGCTGGTTGTGCAAAAAATTGTGAATGGTAAACCCGGTGATTATATTGTATCTGCTGATGGAACAAGACAAGCTGGTCAAGGGGATTTTGTTTATTTGATAGGAAGTAAAGAAGCTTGTCAGCCCTTTCCTGAATGTCGTCTTATTCCGGTCGATTCTTCCATTATTGGATTTATTGACCGCATAAATGAATAAGTGTTTATTGTGTGAAGAAAAGATGATTAAGTAAAAATCAAAATTAGAAGCGAGGAGAAGAAAAATGGAAAAACAAGCATTAGGAATGGTTGAAACCAGAGGTTTAATAGGTGCAATTGAAGCAGCAGATGCAATGGTAAAAGCAGCAAATGTTCAGCTTATCGGCAAAGAAAAAGTTGGTTCTGGGCTAGTTACAGTAATGGTCAGAGGAGATGTTGGAGCAGTTAAAGCTTCTGTTGATGCCGGCGCGGCTGCGGCAAAAGCAGTTGGTGAATTATACGGTGTTTACGTTATTCCTAGACCGCATGAAGATGTTGAAGCAATTCTTCCCAAAATCTGATCATAAAAAACAGTTTTGGTTTAATAGAAGGAGGAAATATATACCGTGTTTTTGGCAAAAGTAGTAGGTAATGTAGTTGCCACGATAAAACCGGATTCTCATTTTGGTCACAAATTAATGTTGGTCGAAACGATAAATATGTCAGGTGACCCTTGTGGAAATAGGCAGATTGCCATTGATGCTGCGGATGCGGGTATTGGCGATACTGTTCTGGTCAATATAGATGGAGGGGCAGCTTTGATGATATTGGAAGATAAGAGTGTTTTGGTTGATCTGACGATATGCGGTGTAATTGATTCTATCAACGAAGGTTGAAAGGCGGTTCTAAAATTGGAAATCGAACAAATAATAGAAAAAGTAACTAAAGCAGTGATGATTTCCTTAGAGAAGTCAGACAAAGCTATAGATGTTGATACAGCTCAAAAATGTGGCTCGAATTGCAAATGTAATGCTGTCTCATCTAATAATGTGAAAAAACTATCAGAAGAAAAATATCAATTATCAAAATCAGAAGAAATCAGTAATTCTGACAAAGAAATTAATGTTGCCGGAACGATTGAACATAGTATGCTCAATCCTGATATTTCTGAATCACGAATCAAGCAGGCTTGTCAAGAAGCTCTTGACTGTCAATTGGCAAATATTTGTGTATCTCCTTATTTTGTTCAATTGGCATCTGAATGTCTAATGAATAGCAATGTAAACGTATGTACTGTTGTGGGTTTTCCGCATGGTGCAGCATCTACAGCTGCAAAACTTACTGAAACTCGTGAAGCTTTAAAAAACGGTGCAAAAGAACTAGATGTAGCCATGAATATTTTAGCTGTGAAAAGTGGCAAATTTGAAGATACACTTAAAGATTTAAAAGATATAGTTGATGTTGCCAGAGGCAGAGCAAAAGTTAAAGCTATTTACGAGCAGAGTCTTTTTACAGATGAAGAAAAAAAAGTAGTCTTAAAAATAGCAAAAGCTGCAGGAGTTGATTATATAAAAATTTCTAATGCTTTATCAGGCAAAAAAGCTTGTTCAGAAGATGTTCGTTTTGTAAGAAGTATTATAGGAAATGAAATAGGTATAAAAATAGACGGAGGAATAAGCAACGCAAACCAAATATATGAACTGGTCAATGCTGGAGCCAATCGCTTTGGATGTAGCAAATCAGTACAAATAGTTGCTTCTGCAAACCAGAAGTAAGACCAAATAATTAATGGTTTGCTAGTTATCTGCCAATCATTCCCCCGCTGATATCAAAGGTGGCACCAGTAGTATAACTGCATTTTTCACTGGACAGGTACAAAATCATATTTGCAACTTCGCAGGGTTGCGCAATTCTGCCAATTGGAATCTGATTGTTATACCGTTCTAATTCTTCGTCAAGGATATCCGCAGTCATTTCAGTGTATAACATTCCAGGGGCAACAGCATTAACAAATATCTCGTGCCGGGCAACTTCTTTAGCCAAAGAATTGGTAAAAGAAATGATACCTCCTTTGCTGGCAGAATAATGTGATTTGCCACGTTTAGAGCCATTATAGGCAGCTTGAGAAGCAATATTAATTATTCTGCCGCCCCTGCTTTGGCTTAAAAGATGATTTATCATCTCTCGACATGTTAAAAAAACTCCGGTTAAGTTAGTATTGATCACACTTGACCATTCCTCCAGGCTCATATCTTTTATCATATTTACAGAACAAACCCCAGCGTTATTAACTAATATATCGATCCCTCCAAATGAGGCAGTTATTTGCGAAAATAACTGCCTTACGTCTTTTTCAGAGGAAACATCACATTGAAAAAACTTTGTATTTACATGATATTCTTTTTGTAATAGAACTGCCAATTGTTCTGACTTGTTTCTGTTGCTGTTATATGTAAAGGCGATGTTTGCACCTTCTTTAGCGAAGGCAAGGCAGATATCTTTGCCGAGTCCTCTAGAGCCGCCTGTTATAAGTACATTTTTATTATTTAAATTTAACTCCATAGTAACCTCCAATTTTTGACTGCTGGTCTGTTAACATTTTAACATTCGTCTGACAAAAGTCAAGACAAATGTCAAGAAGAAAAGAAGGGAAGGTGAAGAACTGTTTTTTGTTAAATGCTATTAGGTTCTTTAATTATCATTTAATTGCAATATCGGAAAAATTCATACAACGTTATAAGGATATAATTGTATCTTGATTAAAATATTCATGTTTTGTTTGCTATTTACAAAATAAGTATAATGTTGTATATTGATCGTGGTAATACCACGAAAGGAGATTGTTTCATTGAAAAAGCAAAGTGCAAAACAAAAACTAATACAATATGTAAAGCAAAAAATTCTTTCAGGCGAGTATAAAGTTGATCAGAAATTACCTGCGGAGAGAGATTTAGCTGAACAAACAGGTATTTCTCGTATTATTGTACACGCCGGGCTGGTTGAACTTGCTACAAAAAATGTTCTTAGAATAGTGCCGCGACAAGGTACATACGTGAATGATTTTAAAAAAGAAGGAACATTAGAATTGTATGGAGATATTTTGCAGTTTACAGGAACTGTGGATAAAGAATTGCTTTGTCAGCTAATGGAATATCGGGAAATTATAGAAGTAGCAGCAGCAAAACTGGCTGCTAAAAACAGAAGTCTAGAGAACATAGAATGTCTTCGAAATTTGCTTGAACAAGAGACAAAAGACCTTTCTTCAGATGAAGTTACTAGACTTGACTATGAGATGCATTTAGAAATAGCAAAAGCATCATGCAACACAATGCTTCCAATGACTCTTCGCTCAATAGAAATTATGTACAAACACATTGTTAAGGAATTTTATGAAAAAATTACAGATCGATCTATTGTTAATACATTCCACCAAGAGATAGTTGTTGCAATAGAAAAAGGTAATAGTAGACAAGCAGGCCAAATTATGAAAAAAATGCTAAATCACGGTCAAAAAGTTCTTGATATTGACTCAAAGTACTAAACAACTTTTTTTGTTTCTTAAGACAAAAATGAAAGTGAGGTAGAAGTGATGGAAGTTTTAAAAAATCAGATAAAAGAGCCATATAATTTGTCTGAAAGAATAAAGTGGCTCAGAGATTACTATTTCCTGGGAGTTAAAAGAGAATGGAATAACGAATTTGTTCCGTTTACAACAGGTACAGACTGGGACGAAATTTATGATGAATTATCATACTACGTAGCGCCCGAAACCTATGCATTTTACAAACAATTTGTTTTATCTACGAAGCAAGCTGCGCATAAAGTTAAGCTGAAGAATGATTTTTTTTCATTAAGCATTGCTGAGCGACGAGCATGGTTTATTAAAGAAGCAATTGTAAATTATGTGCCACAGGAAATATTGCCCGGTGATTTAATAGCTGGAGGTCGTTTTAATTTGATGGCATCGCGCTGCTGGACGAAAAAAGAAGCTAGCTTACGTAATGCTAGAGTGTTTGGGAAAAAAGGAACAAGAAATTCTGTCAAGGAATTTCATGATCGCGGATTTGGTAATTGTGGTGCAACATCTGCTCATATTATCCCCGATTATGCACAAGTGCTAAAAAAAGGATTTAAAGGAATTTTTGAAAATCTCAATGAAGCATATGAAAATTTTTCTGCGAAACAAAGAGCAGGAAGTCAAGGAGCACAAATACGTGCAATGAAAACAGCAGCTTTAATGCCAAAAGAACTTGCGGAAAAATATTCAATTCTTTGCTCTGAACTGGCAAGAAAAGAAAAAAATCTGGACAGAAGAGACGAGCTTTTTAGTATGAGCCAAAATTTACAACGTGTGCCTTGGGAAGGTGCTAGAAATTTTTGGGAAGCTATACAGTCACTTTGGCTGACACATATGCTTGTAATGACAGATGAAAATTTCCCAGGAGCAGGCCTTTCGTTCGGTCGTTTAGATCAAATTCTTTTGCCGTATTGGGAAATATCAATAAAGCAAGGTATGAATCGTGAATTTGGAAAAGAAATACTAAAGTGTTTTTGGATTCATTGCAATACGGTTTATGATTCTATGATACGTACAGGTAATAATCAAGGTATAACAGCTGCATATGGACAGCTTTTTAACATTGGTGGTAAAGGAAAAAACGACACAGATATAACTAACGAAATGACATATGTATTATTAGAAGTGATAGATGAAATGAGTCCTATACTTGAACCTAAACCCAATGTGAGATTGCATCGTGGTACTCCGAATGAACTTTTAGAAAAAATTGTTGATATGATTTCTTCAAGTCAAGGAGCACCATTTTTGCTTAACTTTGATGAGCGGTCTATGGCTGGTCTCATGCGCGAATCTAAAATGGCTCATTTAGAAAAATATATTAATCTCGATACTGTTCATGAATATGCCTCAGTAGGTTGTCTTGAAAATACAATGGTTGGAAATGATAGGTCTGGTACAGTGGATAATAATTTAAATTTGCTTAAAGCTTTAGAATTGGCTTTGAACAACGGTCAGGATTTAATACAGTATACAGACTCTCTTTGGGGTAAACCGTACAAAATTATACAAGATGGACCACGAACTGGTAATCCTATAAAATTTAATAGTTTTGAAGAGTTGTATTTTGCCTTTAAAAAACAGTTAGCACACATAATTAATAAAAATGTAATGCTATATAACGAAACAGATGACTTACGTGCTAAATATTGTCCAACGCCCTATCTTTCCTGTTTAGTACATGGTTGTGCAGAGAGTGGAAAAGATATTACACAAGGTGGTGCTCAAATTAGTTTTGTTACGATAGAAGGAGTAACATTTGCAACCACTGTAGATTCACTTCTTGCCATTAAATACCTTGTTTACGATAAACGAGAATGTACGATGGAAGAGTTGATTAAGGCATTGAAGAATAACTGGGAAGGCTACGAGATTTTACAGGCAAAAGCTAAATTTAAGGCTCCAAAGTATGGAAGAGATGATGATATTGCAGACTCCATGGCATTGTCTGTAATGGAGCTTTTTGCTGAAGAAACATGGAAACATAAAACAAAAGCTTCCGGTGCACAGTATAGAACAGGTATGCTTAGTTGGAATTATTGGATATCTGATGGATATATTCTTGCTGCAAGCGCAGATGGGCGCAAAAAAGGGCAGTTTTTGAGTAATGCTATTTGTCCAAGTAATGGTGCTGATATTAACGGACCCACTGCCAATGCAAATTCGGTCGGTAAAGCTATGGGTGGTAAAGTGAAAAATGGAGATTATCTTGAATATCAAAACAATCTGCCAAATGGAGCAAGTCATACAATTACTTTTAGCCCAGCATTTTTGAGAGATGTTGCGCACAAAGAAAAATTTAAAGCATTTTTACGGGGGTACACTGAAAATGGTGGTACGGCTCTACAAATTAATATATTGGATGCAGAAAAACTTCGCGATGCACAGAAACACCCTGAAAATTATCGCAATCTATTAGTGCGCGTAACTGGTTATAACGCTTATTTTGTGACTGTTGGACGCGAATTGCAGGACGAAATTATTGCAAGAGAAAGTCACTCGAGGTTCTAGATAATGGATGGTTGTGTATTAGACTTACAAAAATTATCTACTGAGGATGGACCTGGCATACGAACAACTGTTTTTTTAAAAGGCTGTAATTTGAACTGTTCTTGGTGTCATAATCCAGAAAGTATATCATCAAAAGCAAGATCTGTATGGATAAAAACTCATTGTATTAGTTGCGGTTTCTGTGTAGCAATATGTCCAAACAACGCGCTAACTTTTAATAATGGAATAATTAAGGATAAAAGCAAATGCATAAATTGTTTTAAATGCACCGAAAATTGCCCTACAGAGGCCATGGAACGTAAAGGCACTATGTACTCTGAAGATGAACTGGCAGCAGAACTTTTAAAAGATAAAGCATATTATGACAGAAGTGGCGGAGGGATAACTGTTTCAGGCGGAGAACCTTTACTTCAGGCAGAATTTGTACAGGAAATTTTCAAGTGTATGCAGGCAAACGAAGTTCACACAGCTCTGGATACTGCTGGCAATGTCAATTTTGATATTATGTCTAGCGTTCTAGAATATAGTAATTTGCTATTGTTGGATATAAAAACTATAGATTGTGAACTTCATAAAAAATTTACTGGTACTGGTAATGCTCAAATAATAAAAAATGCGGTTCTTTCTGCAAGTTTTGCTCGAAAAAATGGATTGAAAATATGGATAAGAACACCTGTAATTCCAGATGCTACGGATAGTAAAGAGAATATTTTAGCCATTGGTAAATTTATTGCAGAAAATATGGTGGATGTAGTTATGCGATGGGAACTTTGTGCATTTAACAATCTTTGCAAGGATAAATATGAACGGCTTGGTATGACCTGGGAATTTAAAGATAAACCGCTTATGCGTCGGGAACAAATGGATTATCTTCAGAAAATAGCAGAAAAAAGTGTTGGCAAAATTGGACTGGCCGTATGGACTGGTACAGTACAAATACAAACATTAAATTGAAAGCAGGTGTTAAATATGCCAATTAAAATTTCAGAAGAGGCAATAAAACTATTTTCTTCAGACGGTAAAATAGCGCTGATGGCGGTAATAGATGATTACGGTTACCCACATATTACGATGCTTAGTACTTTGATGGCAAAAGATGAAAAAAGTATGATGTTTGGCCAGTTTTGTGAAGGGCTATCAAAAAAATTTATATGCAAACGTCCAAAATCAGGATTTTTGATTATGAATGTAGATAAAAAAATGTGGCGAGGCAAGGTAGTATATACTCACACAGAAACAACAGGTGCAGAGTTCGAATTGTTTAACGAAAAACCTCTTTTTCGTTACAATTCGTATTTTGGTATTGGCAGAGTCAATTATCTGGATCTTGTAGATATTACTGAAAAAGAAGCACTTCCGATGAGGAGTATTATTTGTTCGGCCTTGATAACTAGAATGAAAAAAGGATTAGTGAAAGGCAATCAAAATGGTGCCATGAATCATTTGTCACGCTCTTTAGTCGATGGGGTATCAACGTTAAAATTCATTTCATCGATAAATCCGGATGGTTTTTGCGAAATTACTCCTATTGTACAGGCCGTAACTAGTTCAAACGGCCGAATTATTTTTACAGCTAACCCTTATAAAAATGAGCTTGCAAAGATTAAAGCAGGCCAGAAGATTGCTTGTTATGCAACTAATTTGTCATTAGAGAGCTTGCTGACAAAGGGTATATATAGAGGTATGCATAAGGGGGTAGGTGTCATAGATATAGAAAAGGTTTACAATCCTTTAATGCCTATGCCTGGATATATTTATCCTAAAGAACCATTAAAACCCATAACAGAATTCATTTTGCCTTAACTGATAGGGCAAAACTCAATTTGATGGAGGTTTTCTGGGCAAATAGGAAAAGCAAAACAAACGCAAGAAAGGAAAAAGATATGAGAAAAGCATTTATAAGTCCTTGCAAATATGTACAGGGAGAAGATGAGCTGTTGAATCTGGGTTATTTTGTAAAAACATTTGGAGAATCGGCATTGTTAATCGCCCATAAAGACGATGTAAACAGAGTAAAAGAAAAGCTGGCAGCAACATCCGATAAATACGGAATAACGCTCATGGAGAGTAATTTTGGCGGTGAATGCTCAAGAAAAGAGATCAGCCGGTTACAAGAAGAGGCAAAGCAAAAAAAATGTAGCTGTATAATAGGACTTGGCGGTGGTAAAGCAATAGATACAGCAAAATGTGTAGCAGGCGGAGAAAACCTCATAATAGTTCCTACAATTGCAGCAACAGATGCTCCTACAAGTCATTCAGCAGTAATATACACAGAAGAGGGCGCATTTGAGGATTATGCATATTTCAAACAAAGTCCAAGTGTAGTTTTGATAGATTCAAAAATAATAGCAAATGCACCGGTCAGATTCCTTGTTTCGGGAATGGGAGATGCACTTTCAACATATTTTGAAGCCAGAGCAACAAAACGCTCATATTCTAATGTAAATGCAGGTCTTCCATGTGGTTTCAGAGAAGGTTTTTGTGAACCGGCCAAAGGAACAAATACTGCTTTTGCCCTTGCAGAATTATGTTACAAAACACTACTTGAAGATGGATATAAAGCAAAAATAGCATGTGAAAATAATAGAGTTACACCAGCTTTGGAAAATATCATAGAAGCA
>NZ_CDHP01000003.1:0-118217 GCF_900002895.1 Ercella succinigenes
TTATTAGTTTTTTTTTATTAAAATAAAAAAATTATTTATTATTTTCTTGTTATTAGCTTGGTGTTTTTATTTTTCCATAGTTTATCCACAAAATATGCAGCTGAATAATTGTTCGTTTTCAAAACAATTTATTAGATTCAGCGTTGGAGAATAGGCTTGTTTCTCAATGTAAGTTTGTTTCACATTTTGTGTGGAAATGATTTTTGTGATCCCCCACCTTTTAATATAAGCATTAGCAGTCATAAAATGTAATTTAGATCTGTGAAACAATGGATTGAGTTATGCACAAAGTTATCCACATTATCCACAGATAGATTTTTGCTTTTTCCCACTTATCCACATAAATCAAACAAATAGAACCGCAACTGTTATATTCAGAATATTTTTGGTATAATGTGTAGTTGTGATTATACAAATAATCTTTCTATATACATAAGTGTTTTAGGCAGGCGGGTTTATTTTTATCCGTGTCTGTTTTTGTGCCGTTTGATGAGTTTTAGCCGAAAGTATTCTCGGCAATTTTGGAGGTATAGTGGATGAATATCTGTGCTGTAGTTATGGCGGCCGGTGAAGGTAAATTAATGATGTCAAAACATGCCAAGGTCGCACATAGAATTGCCGGTAAACCTATGATCAGCTGGGTTCGTGAGGCCTTGACCAAAGCCGGTGCTGAAGATCAGGCATATATAGTGGGGCACAGACAGGAAGAAGTAAGGTCAATTCTAGGTGAGGACGTAGCCTTTATTCTGCAGGAACATCAGCTGGGAACAGGACATGCTGTTTTGCAGGCTTCACATTTTTTGGAAGGTAGAAGAGGTTGTACTCTTGTAATAAATGGAGATATGCCTTTAATTACTGCTAAGACTTTAAATAAAATTCTCAGTCGATTTCAGGAGGATAACTATGCTGCGATTGTTTTGTCTGCCGATGCTTTAAATCCTGAAGGTTACGGTAGAATAATACGTGATGATCGAGGATGTTTTCAGGCTATTGTTGAGCAGAAAGACGCTTCTGCTAAGCAACTTGAAGTAATGGAAGTTAATGCAGGACTTTATTGTTTCGATACGGCTCTTTTGCTTTCTGCTCTGGGGCGTATAGGCTGTCGAAATAAGCAGCATGAATATTATCTTACAGACACAATGGAAATATTGTTAAAGGATGGACATAAGATTGATGCTTATAAAACTTCTTTTGAAGAAATAATGGGTGTAAAAGACAGGGTTCAACTGCAGCTTGCAGCAGATAAACTAAATAAAAGAATTATTGAAAAACATATGCGAAAAGGCGTTACAGTTGTTGACCCTGCCAGTACATGGATTGATGAGTCTGTAATTATAGGGATGGACACTGTGATATTGCCGAATTGTTCGCTCAAAGGAAACACAATTATCGGCGAAGAATCTGTAATCGGACCGGATACACATTTGGCTGATGTCAGAGTAGGTGATAAAGTGCAGCTGGATCATGTTACTGCAAGAGAAGCTGAAATTGAAGAAGGTACAGTGGCAGGTCCTTATGTTCAGATCAGACCTGGTTCTTTAATTGGTCCATATTGCAGGCTGGGAAATTTTGTTGAAATAAAAAATTCAACAATAGGAGCTTATAGTCAGTTGGTTCATCAGACTTATGTTGGTGATGCAGATGTTGGCGAGAATGTGAATTTTGGTTGTGGTTGCAGCACTGCCAATTATGATGGTCTTAACAAATCAAGAACCAATATAGGAAGTCATGCTTTCATTGGCAGCAATAGTTGTTTGGTATCGCCAGTAGATGTTGAGGAAAATGCATATGTAGCAGCAGGCTCTACTATCACAGAAACAGTTCCTGCCTATTCTTTGTCAATAGCAAGAGCCAGACAGACCAATAAAGAAAATTGGGTTGTCAGCAGAGGACGAGTTAGAAATCAAAGAGTAAACCCTTAAGTTAGGATTTGCTGGCTGCCCTGCAAAATATAGATACCGGAGTAATATGGTTAGTTTTAAAAATTTCTTAAATAAGAACAGGAAAATATCCTTATCAAAAGATACAGGTGAAGATTTGTGGTTAATTGCTGGCTTGGGAAATCCGGGAAGTAAGTATGAGAAAACATGGCATAATGTTGGGTTTCTTACTTTAGAGATATTAAGTCAAAGGCATGATATAAATATTAATAGAATAAAATTTAAAGGGTTATATGGTCGTGGCAAAATCGGTGAAAAACAGGTGGTTTTATTGAAACCAACCACCTATATGAATCTAAGTGGAGAAAGTATACGCGAAGCAGCAGCTTTTTTTAAGATACCTGAGCAAAAAATTATCATTATATATGATGATCTTGATGTTGAGACCGGTCTTGTAAGAATTAGAGAAAAAGGTGGTCCGGGAACTCACAATGGAATGAAATCAGTGGTTAACTGTTTGTCCGGGAACCAATTTCCTCGTATAAGAATAGGAATAGGGCCTTTGCCTGAAAATTGGCAGCTTGTCAATTATGTGCTTTCAGAAATACCGGAGGATAAGAGAGATCTTTGCTGGGAAGGACTCAATACTGCTGCTGATGCGGTTGAAATCTGTGTACAAAAAGGCATAGACCTGGCTATGAATCGCTGCAACAAAAGGAAGAAAAAGAGTGATGATAAATAATAGCTATTTGCGAAAAAGTGCTTTGCGGGATAAAAAATTTGCTGAGCTTGATAAATTCTTTCATTTGAAAGACAGCCAGGCAATAAACATTAATGGGCCGGGTGATGCGCAAAAAACGGCTCTAATGATAGCTTTAACACAATCTGAAAATAAACCCCCCTGCCTTTTAGTGCCGGATGAGCTTCGAGCAAGAGCGGCATCATCTGAAATCAGAGCTTTTACAGATTCTTCCGTATTTATTTTCCGCCCTAAAGAATATAATCTGACAGATGCAGATGCTGTAAGCCGTGAATCTGAAATGAAAAGAATGGCAATACTGGATTCTGTTCTATCAAATAAAACAGAAGCTTTAATAATTACTGCTGCGGCATCTATGCAGAAGTTGATGCCTGTTGAAGTATTTCAAAAGTCTTCTTTTAAGATTAATCAGGGCATGAGCATTGAAATAGAAGATCTTTGTAAACACTTACAGAAGATAGGATATGAAAGAACCAGTCTTGTAGAAGATGCCGGACAATTTGCTCGTAGAGGCGATATTGTAGATGTTGCACTGCCTTCACCAGAGGAGGGCATAGAGGCAAATGCTCTTAGAATATCGTTTTTTGATCTGGATATTGACTGTATAAAAACATTTGATATGGCAACACAAAGATCACAGGAAAAAGTTGATCAGATAAATATATTTCCAATAAGAGAAATTCTTATTGAAGATTATCAGATAGAAGACTTGTCAAAAAAAATAGACGCTACAGCCGCTGCTGTATATCGCCAGTCAGTTGAATTGGGTGCCGCAAAAGCTTTGGCAGAAAATAGCAGAAGTATTTGCCGCAGAGATGCTGAACGTATTGCTCAATCCATTTATTTTGCAGGCCTGGATAGGTGGATTTCCTGGATATATCCCCAAAGTACAACTGTTTTTGACTATATAAATGCAAAACACAATAGTCTTTTTATAGATGAACCGTTAAGATTTAGAAATCGTCTTGACGCTGCACAAGCTGATTTGAACGAGCGAATAAAGCATATGATGGAAAAAGGGCAGACGGTTGTTGTCAGTGGAGAACCTTGTTTGCGAGGTGCAGATGTAGGAATTATTCTCAGCAATTGGCCTGGTCTAACTGCTTTTTGCCAAATTGCCTCATCTGGAAATGGTCTGCCGGGTGCAAAGTCTTTTGATATTCAGGGAAGAGCAGCTGATAATTTTCGCGGTAGAGAAAAACAGTTGATTGAGTTTATTAGACAACAACCGGAAGATTCCTTGAATATAGTTTTTACAGGTTCTGAAACAAGGAAAAAAAGAATAAGTGAGTTTTTTGCCGAAAATGAAATTAGTGCTTTGATTAGTGATAATTCTCTTGTTCAGGGATTTGTGTGGCCGGCTGCCAGAATAAGTGCAATTGGAACACAAGATGTTTTTGGCTCTGAAAAAAGTTCAAAAAAAAGACGACACTCCGGCATTAAGATAGATCTATTTAGTGATCTGGTTACAGGAGAGTTTGTTGTTCATGAAGCTCATGGTATAGGGCGTTATGAAGGTTTACATAATATGGATAATAATGGCATACGTCGTGATTATCTTAAAATCAGGTATGCAAATGATGATGTTTTGTATATACCTATAGAAAGTCTTGATCAGATTCAAAAATATGTAGGTGCTGAAGGCAGAGATCCAAGGTTATCAAAATTAGGCGGACAAGACTGGAATAAGCTAAAGGATAGAGCAAAACAGTCTATAAAAAAACTGGCAACCGATCTGATAAAGTTATATGCTCAGCGTCAGGCTGTAAAAGGATATCGCTTTTCTCCGGATACAGTTTGGCAAAATGAATTTGAGGATGATTTTCCTTATGTTGAGACTGAGGATCAGCTAAAATGTATTGAAGAAATTAAAACAGACATGGAATCAGAAAAAGTTATGGACAGGCTTTTGTGTGGTGATGTAGGGTTTGGTAAAACAGAAGTTGCTTTTCGTGCTATTTTTAAGTGTGTAATGGATAGTAAACAGGCTGTTATGCTTTCACCAACTACTGTTCTTGCACAACAGCATTATGAAAATTTAAAAAGGAGAATGGCTCAGTTTCCTGTAAAAATTGGTCTTTTAAGTAGATTTGCTTCTTCTGCAATGCAAAAACAAACTATAAAAGGTTTGAATAATGGAGAAATAGATATTGTTGTAGGCACACATCGGCTTTTATCAAAAGATGTTGTATATAAAGATCCGGGATTACTAGTGGTTGATGAAGAACAACGTTTTGGTGTTGATCATAAAGAAAAAATAAAGGATATCAGCCCTAATATAGATGTGCTTACTCTCACAGCTACACCTATTCCACGTACTTTGCATCTTTCCATGACAGGAATAAGAGATATCAGTGTAATTGAACAGGCTCCTCAGGAAAGAAGACCTGTTCAAACATATGTGATGGATTATGATGAAGACATTATAACTGAAGCTTGTTTGCGAGAGATATCACGCAAGGGTCAGGTTTTTTACCTTTTCAACGATACTAGAAAAATAATTGAGAAGACTGCAGCTTTAGAAAAATTGCTTCCAGGTGCTCAGATTGTTTATGCACACGGGAAAATGGGAGAGAAAAAATTAGAAGATATTATTAATTCCTTTATAAATGGTGAAGCAGATATTCTTGTTTGTACGACAATTATTGAGTCCGGAATAGATATGCCAAATGTAAATACAATTATTGTTGAAAATGCTGATAGATTAGGTCTATCGCAATTATATCAGCTAAGAGGAAGGGTTGGACGCTCCGACAGACAGGCCTTTGCATATATAACATATAGACGGGATAAAATTCTTACCGAAATTGCTGAAAAAAGGCTTGCTGCAATTAGAGATTTCACTGAACTTGGTGCTGGATTTAAAATTGCTTTGAGAGATCTGGAAGTAAGAGGTGCAGGGAATTTGCTTGGAGCTGAACAGCATGGACATCTTGATTCAATAGGATATGATCTCTATTGTAAAATGCTGGAAGAAACTATAAAAGAGATGCAGGGATTTGAAAAACAAAAACTTCAGCCTACTGTAATTGATCTTGATGTGGATGCATATCTTTCCTCCTCGTTTATTCCTGATGAAGGACAGAGAATGGACATGTACAGAAAAATAGCTGGCATAGACAGTTTGACCGTGTATCATGATGTTATAGATGAAATAATCGACAGATATGGAGATTTGCCTGTTGCAGCAATGACTTTAACCGATATTGCCTATATTAGGGGGATATCCCAAAAAAGAGGGCTTATTCGCATATATGAGCAAAAACCCAATATAGTAATGACCTATGCTGATCAGTATAAACCAGATATGGCATTTGTTTCTGCGCTGATGTCACTGCCGGAGGCAAAAGGTATGCTTTTATTTAATGCAGGAATTAAACCACATATTGTATTCAGACAGGCTGGTGCCGACAGAAACAATATGATTTCAAAATTAAGGCGATTATTGGCTGCTGCCGAACAGGTTTTGAGCACTTTAAATGATCAAGCAAAAAGTTCATAGTAAATTAGCAGGACACGGTTGTTTGCAGATGATTCTATTTGATTTTATAAATGAATTCACGTATAATAACTTGGCTGAATGTCCTGGTGGCCTAATGGATAAGGCAGCAGTTTCCGGAGCTGCTGATACGGGTTCGATTCCTGTCCGGGACGCCAAAATAACCGCTGAAACTGCATCGTTTTGGCGGTTTATTTATTAAATATACTGTTTGTTGCTTTGGCAAGAAGTTTGGAAACAGTGGTATAAACAGAAGGTTTGAATTTTATGACTGATCTGAATTTTGTAAAGCCTCTAATAATAGGGAAAGTTAAACTGGAGAATAATATTGCTCTGGCTCCTATGGCCGGTACCACCGACATTACCTATCGTCAAATTTGCCGGCATTTTGGAGCTGGTTTTACTGTAACTGAACTTGTTAGTGCCAGAGGTATAGTCTATGATCCTGAGTTAAAAAGAAATTATCGGTTTCTGGAAATTTCTCCTGAAGAGAATCCTGTATCAATACAACTGTTTGGTTCTGACCCTCAGGATTTCTCAATAGCTATAAACCGTATATTAAAACATCCCATATTATCTCAATGCGCAATGATAGATATCAATATGGGATGTCCCGTTGCCAAAGTTGTTAAACAGGGGGCTGGCAGTGCATTGATGTGCAATCCTGCTCTGGCAGGAGAAATTGTTGGCAGAAGTGTTGAGGCTGCTGCTGAATATGATAAACCTGTTACCGTGAAAATACGAGCAGGTTGGGATGATCAGTCAATCAATTGTGCAGAAATAGCTAGAGTTTGTGAAAAAAATGGTGCAGCTGCCATAACTGTTCATGCCAGAACGAGAGCACAGATGTATAATGGTAAAGCTAACTGGGAATATATCACTGATGTGAAAAAATCTGTAAATATTCCTGTTTTTGGCAACGGAGACATAAATTCTGTTGATGCAGCCAGACAGATGATCCAGCAGACTAATAGTGACGGCATAATGATAGGAAGAGCGGCACAGGGTAATCCTTGGTTTTTTTCAAGCTTTTTAACACAAAAAACAGAAAAAAACGCAGCAGAATTGATAACAAATCTTGAACAGAAGCCTGATAAAGATGTAAGAATGTACTGGATTATTAAGCATTTAGATGGGATGATAGACAGATTAGGTGAGTCTACTGCGATCAAGGAAATGAGACCTCATCTAGCTCACTATTTTAAAAATACAAGGAATGCAACTACATTTCGTAGACAAATAATGACAGCACGAACAAGAGCTGAACTAATTTCTATACTGGAAGAATGGCGTATATATTGAACTAAATATTGTGAAAATACATAATAGAAGTTGTTTAATCTGCATAGTATAATGATAGCCACGGTGCTTGAGTTTTGTTGCAGAAATTATTTTAATACAGGAAAGCCCAGGCATCAGTAAGATACGACAAGGGGGAATCCTGGATATGAAAAATTATCCCACTGCTAAGATCCGCAATCTCGCTCTGCTGGGCCACGGTGGTTCCGGCAAGACAGCATTAGCTGAAGCAATTCTTTACCATGCAAAAGCAATTGACCGCATGGGCAAATCAAACGACGGAAATACTGTTATGGATTTCGATCCCGAGGAAATTCGCCGCAATATTTCTATTAACACTTCAGTAGCGACTTGTGAGTGGAAAGATTGCAAGATTAATCTGCTTGATACACCAGGTGATTTTGATTTCCTGGGAGAAGTAATGCAGGCGCTTCGTGTTGCCGATAGTTCATTAATTCTTGTTAGTGCCAAAGATGGTTTGTCAGTTGGTGCCGAGAAAGCAGTACGTCACTCTCGTAAGGCTGGTCTGCCGATATTCTTTATGATAAGTCGAATGGACGAAGCCAACGCAAATTTTGACAAATCTCTTTTAAGTTTGAAAGAGAAATATAACAATCAGGTAATTCCTTTTATTTTGCCTATAGTAACCGATGGCAAAATGACAGGACTGATTGATGTTATAGAGCAGCAAGCATATGTTTTTGATGCTAAAGGTGCTATGACACCAGGTGCGATACCTGATGATATGGCTGATCAGATTGCTGAACTTCAGGAAAATATAAATGAGGCTATTGCTGAAACTGATGAAACCCTGATGGAAAAATATTTTGGTGGTGAAGGCTATAGTGATGAAGAAAAATTGAACGGTTTACGTACTGCTATTTTAAACGGTTCAATCTATCCGGTTTTTGCGGGTTCTTCTGGATCGAACTGGGGAATATCCGCTATGGTAGATAGACTTATCAAATATATGCCGTCTCCGGCAGACCGTCCTGTCGTTAAAGCGGAGAAACCAGACGGAACTGAATTTGACTTAAAAACTGATTCAGACGGTCCTCTGGCTGCTTTTGTTTTCAAAACAATTGCTGATCCTTTTGTTGGAAGAATATCAATTTTCCGTGTCTATTCCGGTGTTTTTAAAGGCAATACAACTCTTTTCAATCCCAAGAAAGAAAAAGATGAAAGAATTGGTAATGCTTATATGCTTCTTGGTAAGAAGCAGATTGGTTCCGAACAAATTGTAGCAGGAGATATTGGAGCTGTTACAAAACTTCTGGTAACTGCAACAAATGATACACTTTGTGACAAATCTTCGCCGATTATTCTACCACCGATAAAGTTTCCTGTTCCTTGTTTATCTATGGCTATTTTGCCTAAGGTAAAGGGTGAAGAGGATAAAATTGTTGCAGGTCTACATAAACTGGAAGATGAAGATCCTGTTTTCTCAGTGGTAAACAATGCAGAAACCCATCAAGTTGTGCTGTCTGGACTTGGTGAGCAGCAGCTTGATGTTTTGCGGTCAAAACTTAAGGCTAAGTTCAATGTTGAAGCTACTCTTGAGGAACCAAGAGTGCCTTATAGAGAAACAATAAGGAAAAAGGTTAAAGTGCAGGGCAAACATAAAAAACAATCAGGAGGGCACGGTCAATACGGTGATGTGTGGATAGAATTCGAACCGGGAGATGCTGAGAACCTGACTTTTGAAGAGAAGATATTCGGTGGTTCTGTTCCCAAATCATTCCATCCTGCAGTTGAGAAGGGTCTCCAGGACGCGATAAAAAAAGGTGTGCTTGCAGGCTATCCTGTAGTTAATCTTAAAGCCGTCCTTGTTGATGGATCCTATCACGATGTTGATTCTTCTGAGATGTCATTTAAACTTGCTGCACGGCTTGCTTATAAGAATGGCTTGCCACAGGCATCCCCTGTTTTGCTTGAACCAATAAGCACCGTACAGGTGCATATTCCAGATGATTATCTGGGAGATATAATGGGCGATATGAATAAAAGAAGAGGCAGAATTATGGGAATTAATCCTGACAGCGAAGGTCAGGTAGTGGTTGCAGAGGCGCCAACTTCTGAATTGGCAAAATACGCAACTGATCTAAAATCAATGACACAGGGAAGAGGTTGGTATACCATTGAGTTTGCAAGATACGAGCAGGCTCCTCAACCAATAGCAGATAAAGTAATAGCTGACGCAAAAGCACGTTCGGAAGAAGAAGGCGATTAAGCACCTGATCCCTTGCAGAAAACCTCCTGGAACAATTAATTTGTTCAGGAGGTTTTTTCTTAGCCTGATCGTGTATGATTATAATTAGAAACAAGATTATTTATATTTAAGAAGAAGGTGCGGTGATTGATTTGATAGAGCAGAGAATTCAGGCATTGAATGAAAAAAATATCGGCAAAGGACCGGTTATATATTGGATGCAAAGAGATCAGCGAGCAATTGATAACTGGGCACTATTATTTGCAATTAATCAGGCTGAAACAATTAATCAGCCTATTATTGTAGTTTTTTGCTTGTTAAAGGAATTTCTAGGTGCGCCAAATAGAATGTTTGAATTTATGCTTGCAGGCTTAAAAGAGACATGGGAATACCTTGCAACTAAAGATATTCCCATGTTGATACTTGATGGGGCAAATGATCAAAGCCTGGTTCAATTATCTGAAAAAATAAATGCAGGCGTTATTGTAACTGATTTTAATCCAATCAAGCCTATTAATAAATGGAAAATAGCAGTTTCGGAAAAAATTAATTGCAGGATGATTCAAGTTGATGCTCACAATATTGTTCCTTGTACTGTAGCTTCAGATAAACAAGAGTATTCTGCAAGAACTTTTAGAATTAAAATAAACAAAATGTTGCCTTTATGGCTCAATGAATATACGCCTATTAAATTTTCTTCAAAAAGACAAAGCGAATTCTTTAGGTTGTTAAAAGAAAGTTCGCATTTTTTAGGCAATGAAAATAATATGAATTCTGAAAATAAATTCGATGATCAGATTGGTAAAATAGCAGATATCTATACTCAAACAAGAGAATTGTTAAATGAATATAAATCTAAAAAAGATTTGGGCTTTCTAGTAAAGCCTGGATATAAAAATGCTCAAAAAATTTTCGGGCAATTTATAAATCAGAGATTACCTGAGTATCATTTAAGGAATGATCCCAATGCTAACGTTGTTTCTTTCATGTCTGCATATCTGCACTTTGGACAGATTTCTGCACAAAGATTAGCTCTTGATATTTTTAAGGAAAAAAAAGCAAATGCTGGGAATTCCGAAAAGTGTTTGGATTATCTTGAGCAATTAATAATAAGAAGAGAATTATCTGACAATTTTTGTTGCTATAATAGTGATTATGATAATGTAAATTGTTTTCCTGATTGGGCCAAAAGATCACATGCCAGGCATGCAAATGATTTAAGACCATATAAATATACATTATCACAATTGGAGAATGCAGAAACGCATGACGCTTTATGGAATGCTGCCCAGAAAAACATGGTTAAAACAGGTAATATGCCTGGATACTTAAGAATGTATTGGGCTAAAAAAATATTAGAGTGGACAAACAATTCAGAGGAATCTCAGACTATCTGCATATATCTTAATGATAAGTATATGTTAGATGGAAGAGATCCAAATGGTTATGCAGGAATTGCCTGGTCGATTGGAGGGGTGCATGATAGGCCATGGATAGACAGACCTATATTCGGGCAAATTCGACTCATGACTTTGTCTGGTTGTTACAGAAAGTTTGATGTAGACAACTGGATTAAAAACAATTCTTAAACTGCCCGACAGATTGTTCTTATTTCTAACTTTTTTAAACAAATAAATTAGGTTTGGGAGGATATTTAAATGGATAATAAAAGTCCGGTAATCCTTAGTGAAAAACCAAGAATAGGTATAAGTGCATGTTGTATGTCCTGTCCTGTTAGATATAATGGGAAAGGTTTTGATCTGGTAAAAAATCTGGGACGGGAAAAACAGGATTTTGTTTGGACTGCAGTTTGTCCTGAATGCCAATCTGGTCTTGGAGTTATGAGAGAGCCAATACATATAAGTGGTACGAATGGGTCTGAAGTCTGGAGTGGCAAGGCACAAATTAGAAACAGGCAAGGACTTGATTTGACTGATCAAGTTAAGGCAGGATCACTTGAATGCCTTTCTGTTTTGCAAAGAGCCGGTATAAAAGCGTTTATCTATATGGATGGAAGTCCCACCTGTGGTGTATACAGAACTATTTTAAGAAAGCAAAGCAGAGGCAAGCCACCAGGTGTTTTTGGCTCACTACTGTATCAGAATGGTTTTTTTCTTATACCTGCTTTGGATTTGCAAAGTCCTTTAAAATGGTGGGACTGGCGCAGACGCCTTCTGGCCTACATCTGGCTAAATGAAATAAACATTGATGATCGATCGGATCTTTATGCTGTTTGGTATCGCCTTAAATTTTTAGCGCAGGAAATTGATAACACGAAGGCAAGGTCATTGGGGCATGAAATAGCAAATTGGACAGGATCCCTTGAATCTGAAAAAGTTTTGGATTTTAAAAAGCGTGTATCAGATATACTGAGAAATCCTTCTGATAAGGCAAGAATGATGAATAGTTTGTGGAAGAATTACAGCTTTTATAGAAAAGCCACCGGACAATCTATTCCTGAAATAGGGAAACCTGATGAATTGCGAAATATTACAACAATTGCACGGGAAATGATTCTCATGGAGCGCGCCGCAGCTGATGCAAATCTTGTGTTTGGCACTTCGCCTGTTTTGTACAGAGGTAATAGAAAGAAAACAGATAAAGAAATAAATGCAGAAGGCATACTTGACCGGTCAAGAAATGAATTCGCTTGAAATCTCAACCGGTCAAACTTTTATTTAATCATGAATAAACATTAGTTTCAAAGGAGGGGTTACACCGGTTTCGGGATCAAAATCCATGATTAAAATATCTGCCATATAATCATTCCAGCGCTGTACAACGGGACTGTCAGCCTGAACTTTTGTTGCATGTTCTATATCGGCACATTCATAATAGCCAAAAAGATCTGTTCCGGAAAGCCAGATGGAATAATTATGAATGCCTGCTTCATTTAGGACCGCAGTCATTTCAGGCCATATTTCGTCGTGCCTTTTTTTATAATCCTCTTCTGTGCCCTGTTTTATTCTTGCTCTCCATGCAAACTTTTCTGCTTTTTTACTCATTAACTTTTCCTCCTATTTAGTAATTCTTGATGGTACCAAAAGGTTTAATAAATAGACTAAGCAATATTATACCTTCCATCCTATTATTCGGCTAATAAATTTATTAAATTCCATTGAATCAGACTCTTGATATATGCTTTCACTTTGTCCATGTGTTTCTATATATCCCTTGCTTACAAAAGCAACATAATCACAGGCATGTCTGGCAAAACCAATTTCATGGGTTACTAGAATAAGATCACGATTTTGTTTCCTAAGATTATTAATCACATCAAGTACCTCAGCAGTTATTTCAGGATCAAGTGCTGAGGTAGGTTCATCAAAAAGCAAAATTTCTGGTTCAAGAGATAATGCTCTGGCGATTGCAACTCTTTGTTTTTGTCCGCCGGAAAGAAGATTTGGAGAGTGTTCGAGATGCTCACTCAAACCAAATTGAGAAAGTAGTTCACATGCTTTTTCCTTGGCATATTGGCGTTTTATACCTCTGGTTTTAGTTAGAGGTAAAATTATATTTTCAAGGACTGTTAAATGTGGAAAAAGATTGTATGATTGAAATACTACAGCAATTCTTTTTCGATGTTCAAGCATAGTTTGTTCACATGAAAAATCAACTTTTTTGTCATTTAATATTATTTCGCCTTCATCCGGTATTTCAAGTCCGGCCAGAATACGTAACAAAGTTGTTTTTCCTCCGCCTGAGGGACCTATTATTGCAAGAGATGATATACTGTTTAATTCCAGATTTAATTTATCTATTGCTGCAATATCACCATATTTTTTTGTTAAATTTTTAATTTTAATTTGCATATGCCATTTTCCTCTCAAGTTTTCTTGTGATCAGAGAAATTGGCAAAGTAAGAGCCAGATAACCAATTGCCAGTAGAATATAATTCTCAAAACTGGTAAAGGTTATACTATCAACCTCCTGAACATTTTTTGTGAATTCATTTACTGCTATTAGAGAAAGAATAGATGAGTCTTTAATCAAAGAAGCAAACTGGCCTGTTAGAGGCGGTAAAACTATTCTGCTTACCTGAGGGATTACAATGTATCTGTAGGTCTGTGATTTTGTGAAGCATAGAGATCTGGCTGTTTCTAGCTGCGCAGATGCAACACTATCCAAACCTGCCCGGATTATTTCAGAAACATATGCTCCTGCAAAAATAGATAAAATAATAATGCCCATCAAATATCTGTTATTTAACCTATAAGCTGTTCCGATAAAATAAAAGAAAAAAATCGTCTGAACAAGAAGAGGAGTTCCTCTTATTACCTCTATATATACAGTTGCAAGATAGCGAAAAAAGAGGATCTCGGACCTTTTTGCAATAGCTGAAAGAATCCCTATTACTAAACTTAATATAAGTGAAAAAAAACTGATCAGAATAGTTATTCCAAAACCAAAAGCAAACTTGTTTCTATATTCGAGCAACCTTAACCATTGCCACCTGTGTTGAAGCTGCCAACCGGCAAAGCCAAAAAAAGTGATCAATAATACTATTACGAGCAAAGCGTGCAACCATGGTTTGCTGGTTTTCCAGCTTTTATTTTTCATTTTATATCAAAGAAAAAAGGTATGCCCAATGAATCAAATGTGTTTTTCTCTTCCGACAAGTGGGATTCTGCTAGTCTATCAAAACCTCCGCTGCTTCTGAAAACTTCAATAAAATCATTTATCTGAGAAGTTAACTCAGGATTTTTTTTGCTTACTCCTATTCCCCAAAAATCGGGTTGCTCCTGATATCTTTCGAGATTTATTCTGGTCGTGCTTTCGTGTTCAAGCCAATTGCGATAGATAGTAAGCTGATCGTAGGTAAAAGCGTCTGCTTTTCCTTGCACAACTTCCAGTACACATGCTCCCTCATTATCAAAAATCATTATATTTTCTTCAGGAAGATTTTCCTGAGCATAAAGATGCCCGGAAGTGCCTCTTTTAACTGCCAGTATTTTGCCGGATTCTTTAAGATCATCATACTGATAGACATCAGAATCAGCGTTTATTAGCAGAGCTAAGCCTGTTGACGCGTAAGGTTCTGAAAAGTCTATTGTTTTTCTGCGTTCTTCATTTATAGTCATAGATGAAATTATAATATCTATTTTTCCAGATTCAAGAGACGGTATCAGACCACTCCATGCCAAGTTTTCTATTATTACTTCCTTGTCTAGATATTCACCCAGTTCTTTTGCAAGATCTACACTTAGACCGGCAGGATTATTATTAGCATCAGTAGTTTCAAAAGGAGGATATTTCAATTCCATCCCTACTACCAGTTTGCTTTCGTCTCTCTTACCACAACTTGAAAACAAAAAACTTATGCTTATCATTCCAATAATTACAAGCAGGCTAAAAAATTTAGTTTTTTTCCTTATCATAATCTATACACAGGGACATCTTCAGAGTCCTTGCTACCTCCTTTTTAACCATTATACTAGATAGCGCATTAATCCTGACATCTTTCTTTCAATTTTTTAACAAGTTTTTCCAGTCTTTCAATTACTTCTTCGCGCTGTCTTTGTACAGTTGGTATTTTTTGAATATAATCATCAAAATAATAACTTAAAGATCTTAGTATGTTTGCCTCGCTTAGCATAATGGAAATAGGGGTTTTCTTTTGGGCGGTGCTTGGAGAAAACAGAGCATTGCAATTTTCTTTGTAAACGATATTGACACTTATGTCTTCAAGGCCGGGAGTCAGGTTACTCAAATAAAGGTTGTAGTTTGTTTTTTGCCGAAGCACATCGATGATTTCAAGAAGCCAGCGAATTGTATTTTTTGTATCAAGTAAAAGTGGGTTTTCCAGACAAAGTAAACAAGCGTCCACTTCTGTTTGACCTTCATTTTCAATTTGTTCCAGCAAAGAAATAGGTAGAATATCGAAATACTTTTCCTGCTCAATTTTTTCAAAAAAAACTTTTTTATGAAGTTTAATTTGCTGTATCAAATCTTTTGACTTTACAGTTTTTAAGGTTTTATCTGAAAAAGAATCAAGTATATCATGTGGGAGCATTAAAGCATTCAGATGACTACGTATATTAAATACATTACCAACTCTTTGCCTTGTTTCCAAACCGGTTTCTAAAAGGAGCTGGCAATTTTGTTTTGTGAATACTGAAAAAAGATTATTGCATTGGCAAAGGTGAGCCTCATAAATAGATTCAAACATGGCAACTGTAGATTTTTCTGTATAGTACAAAGTAAGAGTGTCTTCAGGATCAGCGTCTGCTGTATTCCAAGCGGCAATCGTAATATGTCCACGGGAAATGAAAAGCGTTCTTTTTACATTCTGATCAGTATATCTTGGATGATAATAAGAGTTGATATTACCCACAAGATGTAAAGGCATCCAGTATCTTAAAGCATCCATTATTTCTTCTTTTTGACGATTAACCACGTGAATCACTGAAATTGTATGTCCGGATTCGATAATCTGCTTTAATAAAGACGCCCATATCATAGTGAATTGTTTATCACCTGTAAGCCATTCCAGATCATCTTCGCTGGTAAGGAGAAGATCATGCTTGCGATCTGATTGAACAATGCTAAGCAAAAAATTTAGTACTGCCTGTCTGCGCCCGGTAAGTCCTTTGTATATTTCATAATCACAGATTTTCCCTGGAACGGCAGTTGGTTTTGTTAATGTTTCTGCTGCCTGCGTCATTTTCTCAAAAACTTTTTTGTGATTTGTTGTCATTAGTCCGGCTATATTGGCTATTATATTGTTTGTCATATCAGGATTCTGAGGCTGATTCATAGACGCATTGAGATCAATTGGTTCATCAGATACCAACCAGTCAGAAAGTGCATGTATTCTTCTGCTTTCATCATTAAGAGCATCTTCGGGAAGATGACTTTTAAGAATAAAATCTAAATATTCCTTCTGATAATGATATGAATTAAGTTTAAGAAAAAAACTTGCAATTGCCGGTATGTGAGGTGAGTTCACGGACATTACTCTTTCACCGGATTTCCACCTGCTCACAAGAGAAGCATCAACATTGATTCCTCTTGCCAGTTTGCTGTTGCTAACCTTAAAAAGCTGCATAAGTCCTCGTAATTTATGATCAAAATACATATTAAACCTCCGTGAGTATTATAGACCTAAACATTATGGCATGTATAAGAGGTATGGTCAATGACAATCAGTGTCAAATAGTGCCAAATAATTAATCGTGACAAGTTATATGACATTTTCAAAATTTGATTCTTAAATTTGCTTTTGGTTGTAACATAAGGCTTTTTAAGTGCATAATACTTATTATTTAATAAGCAGCATTGCCACTAGCGATATTGCTTTGAAAAAGTAAACCTGTTATATTGATATCGTCTTAAAACAAAAAAAATTTTAAGTCAAAAGAGTTTTGGGACGTTGCTGTCATTTTTAAAATGTATATAATTATATGCACAAATAGAGGAGTAATTGCTGTGATTGACTACAGTTGTCCTGGTTTGATTCATTTTGCCATGTCTGCTGGGACGGGTTCAACTAGCTTCCCTTGGCTGGATTTTTTAGTTGTAATGCTACTTGTGGCTTTAACCGCTTTTTTTGCCGCAGCTGAGCTGGCGATAATATCATTGAACGATAATAAAATAAGTAAGCAAGCTGAACAAGGTGACAAAAGAGCCGCTCGTTTATGCAAGATTATTAGTGAGCCTGGTGCGTTTATGGCAACCATAAGGGTTGCTATAACTTTAACTGGATTTTCTTCGGCAGCTTATGCTGTATTACGATTTACAGATCAAATATACTTAGCTTTTAATTATGATGCTAATTGGCTTAAAATAGTCATAGCCTTTGCCATAATTATTTTTCTGACATACTTTTCTTTAGTTTTTGGGGAGCTGTTGCCAAAAAGATTGGCTCAATCTTATCCTGAAAAGTTTGCCAGATCAGTTTCTGTTATCATAAGTGCTGCTGGAATAATTTTACGTCCTTTTGTTTTTATTCTTACTAAATCAACAAATTTTGTTTTAAGAATTTTAGGTGTTGATCCAAGTGGCACAGACAAAACTGTTACTGAAGAAGAAATTCGTATGATGGTTGATGTAGGTCGTGAATCCGGGAATATAGATGATGAAGAGAGTGTTCTTATTGAAAATATTTTTGAGTTTAACGACAAAGCTGTCTCGGAAATAATGACACACAGAACAAGTATAGTTTCGTTGGATGTAGAATCTGATTACTCAGAAGTTATGGAAGTAGCTATAAGTGAAAAATATACCAGAATACCTGTGTATGAAGAAACTATCGATAATATAATCGGTATTCTTCATATAAAGGATCTGATTTATCATGTTGCAGAGGGTCTTGATCAACCTTTTTCCTTAAAGAAAATGATAAGAGATCCCTATATTGTGCCTGAATCTAAAACAATAGATGTTTTGTTCAGGGAAATGCAAAAAGAACATGCACAAATGGCAGTTGTCATAGATGAATACGGAGGGACTGCCGGTATAGTTACTTTAGAAGATCTGATGGAAGAGGTTTTTGGCAGTATTCAGGATGAATATGATGATGAAGAACAGGATATAATTAGAAAAGATGACCTTACTTATGTCATATCAGGATTAACCCCTTTAGATGAAGTTTCAGATGTGATAGGGTTCGATTTCCCAGATGAGGATTACGATACTCTGGCAGGTTTAATGCTTAGTCTTCTTGGCAGAATTCCTGAAGAAAACGAGTTTCCAGAGGTAAGGTATAAAAATTTCAGATTGAAAGTCATGAGTATGGAGGAAAAACGAGTTTCTCTTGTAGAAGTTAAAGTTTTTCCAGAAGGCAAGGAAGAGGGTAAGAAAGAGTTTGATTGACGAAAAATATAAGTTTGACGGAATACTATTCGATATGGATGGGACTATTCTTGATACCATACCTTTGATCATTGAAAGTTTTCAGTTTGCGTATAAGAAACATTTTGGACATGTTGTTGATGAAAAAGAAATCTTAGCAGGGATAGGAGTCCCACTTGAAGATGTTTTTTCTAAACTTTCACCCGAAGAATCAAAGTCAATAATTAAAACATATACAGATTATAATCATCAATTATTGCCATCTCATATTGGCCTTTTTGTAGGTATAATTGAGCTTTTGGAACACTTGAAGTATACAGGCATGAAAACAGGGATTGTTACTTCTAAAAGAACTGATTCAGCGATTGCAAGCTTAAAGCCTTTTAATCTTTTAAAATATTTTGATCTTATACAAGCCAAAGAAGCAACAAAAAAGCATAAGCCTGATCCTGAACCACTGATTAAAGCAATGCATGATTTAGACCTTACTGACCCCCGGAGGGTGGTCTATGTTGGTGACAGTGTTCATGATTTGCTATGTGCAAAAAACGCTGGTTGTAAGGCTGCTATTGTTGACTGGACAAGAATGCCAAAAGAAGATTTGCTTAAGCATAATCCAGATATCTGGATTAATAAAGCGATGGATCTTTATGATTGGGTGGTGAATAAATAATGGCTAGGTATGGGTATATGAAACTTGATTGTGAAGAGACTGATGTTAGTAGACAGGCTTTGCTTCTTGATCCGATGGGTGATTTTACAAGAATTTTTGTTGATCAGATTAACAATGGAAAGATTGTCAGGGAACAAAGAAAAAGACTACTATCTTTACTTCAGCAAGGCGATCTTGTTTATGTTGCAGCTGCAGATCGGTTTTGTGATAATACCAGAGATTTTTTAATAACTGCCGACAAAGTTCTGCAAAGTGGTGCAGAACTGATTCTTCTTCAGGAGAATATTGACACTAGAAGTCCGGCAGGAAGACAAGCTCTAAAAGTTCTAACGGCTTTTGCCGAAATTGATTATAAATGGCAATCTGAAAGAAAAAAAATGGGAATTCAGACTGCTCGTAATCAAGGAAGAAGAATAGGCAGGCCTCCGGTTTCTGTTCCGGCTGATTTTAGAAGAATATGTCAGGACTGGACAAATGGGGAAATAAATGGTCAAGAAGCTGCAAATCGTAGTGGTTTGCGAAGTACCAGTTTTTACAAAAAAGCTGCCGAACTTGGCTTTAAAGCGCCTTCACGCAAGAAGAATCATTAAAGCTGTCATATTTACGACATAATATTTTCGTAATATAACGATTGAATTGACCAAAATGCTTGTGTATAATGACGTGTGATTATGACACATTACATAATCGATTCCCAACAGAATCGATATTTATCTAAAACAAAGGACGGATTTAAGTATGAAAGATACTACAGAAAGCCAGAAAAAGTGGAAAGCAGAAGAAATGCGTGAAGAACGCAAAGCTCGTCTGGCTCAGATGAAGTCGAAAAATGGCGGCAAAAAACCGGTCAGATCTGGAAGCCGTTTAGCTGCGGTAATAACAATTGCCGTACTTGTTGTGCTTCTGCTTGTTGCCGGCCTGTGGGGAGCTGTAAGATTGGGTCTGCCTCAACAGCATCTTGCAGCAATGACGGTTGGTGATGAAAACATTAAAGTGGTTGAATTTAACTATTATTATCATAATCTGGCAGGACAGTTCCAGCTGGATCCTAATGATCCGGCAAGTGCGCAGACCTTAAAATCTGATAGCGGTATAGAAGGCTATGAAACAGTAGAAGATTACATTAAAGATGTTGCTGCCCAACAGGCTCAGATGAATGTAATGCTCGCAAGTATGGCAAAGCAGGACGGCCTTTCTCTGGATGATGAGGATAGAGCAGTCATTGATGATTTCTATACGCAGATTGAAACAAACGCTGCCCAGCAGGAAATAAGCACAAATGCATATTTAGTGTCACTGTTCGGTAGAGGCGCAAGCAAAGATTCTATGCAGCCTATACTTGAAAGATACCTGCTTGCGCAGAAATACAGCACAGAAAAACAAGCATCCTTTACTTTTGAAGACGATGAAATAGAAAATTATTACCAGGAAAACAAAGATAATTATGATCGTGTTTCATATAGACTTTTTACTGTAAAAGCTGATTATGATTCAGATTCAACAGATGAAGAAAAAGAAGCTGCAATGTTAGAAGCAAAGGAAAAGGCAAGTGAAATGCTCTCGGCTGTTAGTGATGATGAATCTTTCAAGCAGGCATGCATAGATTTTGCTGCTGATGATGATGAGCGTCTTTCTTATGAGTCTTCCGATAAAAGTAAACTTATACTGAAACTCAAAAGCTCGATATCAGGCTCAGATGCTTCAGATTGGTTGTTTGATTCTGGCAGGTCTGAAAATGATAAAACTATTATTGAAGCCAGCGCCGGTTATCAGGTTATTTTGTTTCTGGAAAGAAGCGAGTCAGATTTTTCCTACGTAAATGCCAATCATATATTGATTAGTGCAGACCGGAACAACGCTGAGGCTGCCGAAATTGCAGAGGCAAAAGAAACAGCCGAGTCAATTTATGCGGAATATCTTGCAGGCGATAAATCACAGGAATCTTTTGCTGAGCTTGCCAAAGAACATTCATTAGATTCCAGTGCGGCTAACGGTGGGCTAATTGAAGGGATCTATCCAGGTCAAATGGTTGCTGAATTTGAGCATTGGTTGTTTGAATCAGGAAGAAAAGTTGGTGATACAGATATTGTTCAGACCGATTATGGTTTCCATATAATGTATTATGCCGGCACATCGGGCGACTCTGATCGCCATATAAGAATAGAATCGGAATTGCGTTCGCAGGCATATGAAAAATACGTAGAAGAATCTTTGATTAACTATCCATACTCAATTAATTCATTTGGTTATCGATTTACAACCTGAATTATTCGGACTTTAAGAGCAGTCGAGATTAAGACTGCTCTTTTTTTATCAGATAATCTTCGTGAAATTATACAAATCATGTAAAAAAATGGACATAAAAAAAGTGCCAAATCTCGTTGACACTTAGTCTCTGTAGTGCTATTATTTTATAACGCGTCATAAGTTGGAGGCATATCGTCTGCCCGCCAGATTATGCGCAAAAGATCTCGTGTTATGTCAATTATAACATCTGAAGTAGAACCGTCAATCTTTTTGTTGCGGTTCACAATAAACGGCCAGGCCGGAATATGCGTGAGGTGATCGTTGATGGTGCGTCCCGTCAAGTTGGGAAGAGCCGAAAGAATGTCCTATTCGAGAATTGATGAAGTCATCGATATCCCGAATCTGATAGAGATTCAAAAGAGCAGCTACCAGTGGTTTATAGATGAAGGTCTAATGGAAGTGCTGCGAGATGTCTCGCCGATAACCGATTATTCTGGTGACATCGAATTATCCTTTATTGATAAAGAGTTTGATATCACCAGCCCTACCTACTCTATTGAAGATTGCAAAGAAAGAGATGCTAATTATGCAGCTCCTTTACGTGTAAAAGTAAGACTGCATAATAAGAAGGATGATATTCTGAAGGATCAGCAGATCTATATTGGGGAATTCCCCATTATGACTGATAACGGTACCTTCATTATTAATGGTGCAGAACGTGTTATTATCAGTCAGCTGGTAAGGTCACCGGGTGCATATTTTGATATTGCTCGTGACAAAAATGACAAAGAACTGTACTCAAGCCAGGTTATTCCAAACAGGGGAGCATGGCTGGAGTATGAGACTGATGGCAATGACTTGCTTTGGGTACGTGTAGATAGAACAAGAAAGTTTCATCTAACTATCTTTTTGCGTTCTTTGGGCTTTGGTACTAATGAGCAAATTATTGAAACTTTCGGTGAAGAAAACAGCTTGATGCAGACAATGCTAAAAGATGGCTGTCGAAATCGTGAAGAGGGTCTGCAAGAACTGTATAAGAAATTGCGACCTGGTGAGCCTGTATCAGTAGAGGGTGCGGAAACATTGCTTCATAACATGTTTTTTGATCCCAAAAGATATGATCTTGCTCGTGTAGGTATATATAAGATTAATAAAAAGCTTAGCCTTGCAGCCAGACTGGTTGGACACAAGGCTTCTGAAAACATTGTAGATGAAGATGGTGAACTGCTTATCTCGGAAGGTGATATTATCACTGCAGATATTGCACAAGCCATTCAGCAAAGTGGGATTAATGATGTAACGGTTTACCCGATGCTGGTAATTGGTGATACTGTAACTCAGCTCGAGAATAAGCTTAAAGTAATTGGTAATAACCGTGTTGATGCCGGTTTGTTCTTGTTGCGCCATTTCTCAACTGACGAAATCGGTGATCTGGATGTTAAGTCATTAGGGGTTACAGAACTGGTTCGTACCAATGTTCTTAGACAGATTATTCAGGAGGCTCAAGGATCAGATAAACCCGTTGCACGCTTAAAAGAATTACTGATGAATAATGTTTCTGAGTTGATGCCTAAGCATCTTACTGTTGAAGATATTGTTGCAACGGTTAGTTATACAATAGGTCTTGAGTATGGTATTGGGGAGAAAGATGATATTGATCATCTTGGTAACAGACGTATCAGATCAGTAGGTGAATTGCTTCAGAACCAGATCAGAGTGGGTTTTTCCAGAATGGAAAGAGTTGTTCGTGAGCGCATGGGAACTTTAACAGACATGGCTACTGCAACACCTCAGCAAATAGTAAATACCAGACCTGTAAGTGCCGCTGTTAAGGAATTCTTCGGTTCCAGCCAGTTGTCACAGTTTATGGATCAACCAAATCCTCTAGCTGAGTTAACACACAAACGGCGTTTGTCGGCTTTAGGTCCTGGTGGACTTTCTCGTGAACGTGCTAATTTTGAAGTTCGAGACGTACATTCATCGCATTATGGACGCATGTGTCCTATTGAAACTCCTGAAGGTCCTAATATCGGTCTGATCAACTCACTTGCTACATATGCTCGTGTAAATAGATATGGCTTTATTGAGACTCCTTATCGTGTTTATGATAAAGAGAAAGGTATCGTTACAAGAGAAGTAAAATACATGACAGCTGATCAGGAAGATTATTTTAATATTGCTCAGGCGAATGAACCTTTAGATGAGCAAGGTAGATTTGTTGCTAAAAAAGTTGTTTGTAGATATCTTGATAAATTTATTGAGATGGAGCCGGCAAAAGTTGATTTGATGGACGTATCTCCGAAACAGCTTGTTTCGGTTGCGACTGCATTAATTCCTTTTTTGGGTAATGACGATGCTAACCGTGCTTTGATGGGTTCAAACATGCAAAGACAAGCTGTTCCTCTCATTAATACCGAATCTCCGATAATTGGTACCGGGATGGAGCATAGAGCTGCAAAAGACTCAGGTGTATGCGCAGTAGCTAGGCAGTCTGGTGTAGTTGAATATGTAGGTTCAGATAAAATAGTTATAAAAACTGGAAGTCTAGGGCATGATACGTATAATCTGACAAAATACCAACGCTCAAATCAGGGAACCTGTATTAATCAGCATCCTCTTGTTAGAGTTGGTGACAAAGTAGAAGCTGGGGATATCATAGCAGATGGTCCTTCTGTAGATAATGGTGAAATAGCTTTAGGACGCAATGTTCTTATCGGCTTTATGACTTGGGAAGGCTACAACTATGAAGATGCTGTTCTTATTAATGAACGTTTAGTAAGAGATGATGTCTACACTTCAATACATATTGAAGAATATGAATGTGAAGCCAGAGACACTAAACTGGGTCCTGAGGAGATAACAAGGGAAATACCCAATGTAGGTGATGAAGCTCTTAAGGATCTGGACGAAAATGGTATTATCAGGATCGGCGCCGAGGTAAGAGCGGGCGATATTATTGTAGGTAAAGTTACACCTAAAGGTGAGACAGAGCTTACCGCTGAAGAACGCCTTTATAGAGCGATTTTTGGTGAAAAAATAAGAGAAGTTCGAGATACATCGGTTCGTGTGCCGCATGGTGAGTCAGGCATCATTGTTGATGTAAAAGTATTTACACGTGAGAATGACGATGATCTCAAGCATGGCGTGAATAAGTTGGTTCGTGTATATATCGCTCAGAAACGAAAAATTTCTGTTGGTGATAAAATGGCAGGTAGACATGGTAATAAAGGTGTTATTTCTCGTATATTACCTGAGGAAGATATGCCGTTTATGCCAGATGGGACACCACTGGATATTGTATTGAATCCTCTGGGCGTTCCCTCGCGTATGAATATCGGACAGCTTCTGGAAGTTCATCTTGGTCTTGCAGCCCGCAAATTAGGTTGGAAAATTGCAACTCCTGTTTTTGATGGTGCTACTGAAGAAGATGTTAGTGAAGCGTTTAGACTTGCAGGCATGGATGAAGATGGTAAAACTATTCTCTTTGATGGTCGTACAGGAGATCCTTTTGAAAACAGGGTGACTGTAGGTATAATGTATTACCTTAAACTTCTACATCTTGTTGACGATAAAATACATGCACGTTCCATTGGCCCATACTCTCTTGTTACACAGCAACCATTGGGTGGTAAAGCACAGTTTGGCGGACAGCGTTTTGGAGAGATGGAAGTCTGGGCTCTTGAAGCATATGGTGCAAGTTATACTCTGCAAGAGATATTAACTGTTAAGTCAGATGATATTTCAGGAAGAACAAAAACTTATGAAGCTATCGTAAAAGGTGAGAGTGTACCTGAAGCCGGTGTGCCTGAATCCTTTAAGGTATTGGTAAAAGAGCTGCAAAGTCTTTCTCTTGATGTTCAGTTATTTACAGATGAGAGACAGATTATAGCTATCAAAGAGTCGGTTGACGAAGAAAATGATGTCCCTGAAATTGATCGCAATAAGCTTGATGAGTTAATGGGAACAACCTCGTCTGTCAATGAAAATCTGGCTGCTGCCGGTTTTTCTGAAGGAGTACTGGATGCAGAAGGCGGAGTATCTTCTGATTACCAGGATGAAGACAATGATAACGATAGTTTTGCCGGCTTTGTTGATCTGGCGATTGGCGATACCGACGATCGTGACGAAGACTGATTTAGAGTTATAAACTGATAACTGGCAGGTGGAACATTTTGATGTTAAACCTGCCGGATATTTTCTGTTATGCGGAAGGAGACAGCGCATCATGTTTGAAATGAACAATTTTGAGGCCATTGGTATAAGCCTGGCATCACCGGAAAAAATTCTGGAATGGTCGCGCGGTGAGGTTAAAAAACCCGAAACTATTAATTACCGTACTTTAAAACCTGAAAGAGACGGTTTGTTTTGTGAGAAAATATTTGGCCCTACAAAAGACTGGGAATGTCATTGTGGTAAATATAAAAAAATCAGATACAAAGGAATAGTTTGTGATCGCTGTGGTGTTGAGGTAACAAAGTCCAAAGTAAGACGTGAGAGATTAGGCCATATAAAATTGGCTGCACCTGTTTCTCATATTTGGTATTTCAGAGGAATTCCAAGTAGAATGGGACTTATTCTTGATATGTCACCACGTAATCTTGAAAAGGTTCTTTATTTTGCCGCCTATGTTGTTATAGATCCCGGAATGACTAGATTTTCTTTGCGTCAGGTCATTAATGAACGTGAATATCGTGAAGCAATCGAAGAATTTGGTAGAAATTCTTTCCGTGCAAAAATGGGTGCGGAAGCAGTTAAAGAATTACTTGCATCAATTAAAGTTGATGAAATGGCAGCTGAATTGAGAGAAGAATTCAAAACTGCTAGTGGTCAGAAAAAAGTTAGAATAATTAAAAGACTGGAAGTTGTAGAAGCTTTTAAGAAATCTGGAAATCATCCTGATTGGATGATTTTAGATGTTTTGCCTGTACTGCCCCCGGAATTAAGACCTATGGTTCAGCTAGATGGTGGCAGATTTGCAACCTCAGATCTTAATGATCTGTATAGAAGAGTCATAAATCGTAATAACAGGCTTAATAAACTACTGCAGTTGGGCGCACCTGATATTATTGTCAGAAACGAAAAAAGGATGCTGCAAGAGGCTGTGGATGCTCTTATTGATAATGGCCGCCGTGGCAGACCTGTTACAGGTGCAGGAAATCGTGCCCTGAAATCACTTTCAGATATGTTAAAAGGTAAACAAGGCCGTTTCCGTCAGAATCTGCTTGGAAAACGTGTTGATTATTCTGGTCGTTCGGTTATAGTTGTTGGACCTGAGCTTAAATTGCATCAATGTGGTTTGCCTAAAGAGATGGCTTTGGAATTGTTCAAGCCTTTTGTAATGAAGAAAATAGTACAGGCAGGGCATGCGCATAATATAAAAACTGCTCGTCGTCTTGTAGAGCGGGCAAATGATCTTGTTTGGGACATGCTTGAAGAAGTTATCAAAGATCATCCTGTTCTGCTTAACCGTGCACCTACTCTTCATAGATTAGGCATACAGGCTTTTGAACCGGTTCTTGTTGAAGGTCGTGCGATAAAACTTCATCCTCTTGTTTGTACAGCTTATAACGCAGACTTTGATGGAGATCAGATGGCTGTTCATGTGCCTCTTTCTGCTGAAGCTCAAGCTGAAGCAAGATTTTTGATGCTATCTGCGAATAATCTTCTGAAACCTCAAGATGGTAAACCTGTTACTGTACCTACTCAGGACATGGTTATGGGCTGTTACTATTTGACAATAGACAAAGAAGGTGAAAAAGGAGAGGGCAAAATATTCGCCAGCCTTGAAGAAGCTATAATGGCTTATGATGACAAGGAAGCTGCTCTCCATAGCAGGGTTAAAATCCGTCAGAAGAAGACCATAAATGGTAAAACTTACAGTGGACTTGTAGAGAGTACTCTAGGTAGATTTATTTTTAACGAGATTATTCCGCAAGATCTTGGTTTTGTGGATCGTAGTAAAGAAGAAAATGCACTTGTTCTTGAATGTGATTTCCTTGCCGGCAAAAAAGAACTTGGCAGGATAATAGAACGTTGCATACATACACATGGTATTACAAAGACAGCTAAGATTCTTGACCAGATTAAATCTCTGGGTTATCACTACTCAACTAAAGGTGGAATATCAATCGGCATATTCGATATGATTGTTCCTGATGTCAAAAAGAAATTTATTGATGAAGCTGAACAAAAGGTAGACTATATTAATCGTCAGCATGAACGTGGATTGCTTAATGATGACGGCAGATATAAATCAGTTGTTGAAATCTGGCGCAGAACAACTGATGATATTACGGAAGCTTTGAAAAATAATCTCGGTAAATTCAATCCCGTGTATATGATGTCACAATCAGGCGCCAGAGGTAATATTAATCAGATAAAACAGCTTGCCGGTATGCGTGGTAATATGACAGATACATCTGGTAAAACTATTGAAATACCGATTAAGTCAAACTTGCGTGAGGGTATGAATGTTCTCGAATTCTTTATATCTTCACACGGTGCACGTAAGGCTCTGTCAGATACTGCTCTTAAAACTGCTGACTCAGGATATTTGACCAGAAGACTGGTTGACGTTGCTCAGGATGTTATTGTACGAGAAGAAGACTGTGGTACGGAAGAGTATATAGAAGTTGGTTCTGTTATTGTTGGCGGTGGCAATAAGAAAAGAATAGTTGAATCTCTTGAAGACAGAATCAGTGGAAGATATGCTGCAAAAGACATTATTAATCCTGAAACAGGAGAGATCATGGTGCAGGCACAGTCAATAATCAAGCCAAGAATGGCTGCTGCTATTTCTGATCTAGGGATTAAAAAAGTTGCAATTCGTTCGGTTCTGACATGTCGTGCCAGAGTTGGTGTTTGCAGTAAGTGCTATGGATTGAATTTGGCAACAGCTGAACCTGTAGTTGGTGGTGAAGCCGTAGGTATCATGGCTGCTCAATCTATCGGTGAACCTGGCACACAGCTTACGATGCGTACTTTCCATACAGGAGGGATAGCTTCGGGTGATGATATTACTCAAGGTTTGCCACGTGTTGAAGAACTGTTTGAGGCCAGAAAACCAAAAGGACAGGCAATCATATCAGAAATAGCTGGTGTGGTTAAAATAGAAGAAGCCAGTAAGCGTAAGCGCGAGATTACAATTACTGCTCCTGATGGAGAGACAATAACCATAGCTGTTCCTTTAAGTGCACCTTTACTGGTGCAGACAGGTGATACAATTGAAGAGGGAGACTTACTCACTGATGGTTCTGTAAATCCTCATGATATTATGAGAATAAAAGGTGTTAGAGGTGTACAGAAGTATATTATTGGTGAAGTCTTAAAGGTTTATAAGAATAACGGTGTTGAGATAAATGATAAACATCTTGAGATCATAACCAGGCAGATGATGCGTAAGATAAGAGTAGATGATCCAGGTGACACTGATCTTATGACAGGAAGCCTTGTTGATATGTTTGATTTCGAAAGAGAGAACGACAGAGTATCGGCACAAGGACTTACATTAGCAAGTGGCAAAAGAGTTCTTTTAGGTATAACAAAGGCATCTCTTGCAACTGATTCTTTCCTTTCGGCAGCATCGTTCCAGGAAACAACAAGAGTTCTGACAGACGCAGCTGTAAAAGGTAAAATTGATCCGCTTCTGGGTCTAAAAGAAAATGTAATTATTGGTAAACTGATACCTGCAGGAACAGGAATGACAAGCTATAGAAATATAACTGCTGTGCCTGTTGTTGAACAAAATTTTGATCTTATAGAAGAATAAAACAATTTAAGTTTAATAAAAAAGAAGGGGCTGTCTCAAAACTGTTTGAAAGAACGTGAGAGATAGCTCTTTTTTCATGCCTAAACAGGCTAAAAAATTTGGAAAACCAAATCAGGACAAGTAAATTTTGTGGAAAACCAGTAAAAAACAAATTTATGGCGTACAAAATTAAGCTCAGGAGCGAATCTGAACTGAAAAACTTTTTTAAGCGGCATGCACAGTTGAATATAGCCCCCGTTTTTGCCATAAAAAAGAGCCGTCCCATAATTTTCATTTTGAGACAGCCCCTTTTTAATCGGAAAAATCACTTAATTCTTCAAGATTCAGGTCAGAAAGTTTTAAATCAGGGAATTCCTCTTTTGTTCTTTTTATATAATTAAAAAGAACCTGCGATGATTTTCTTTGGGTGCTTAGACCACACAGATAATCAAGTGAAACATCCATTAGTCCGGCTATTTTGTTTAACATAGCCAGGTCTGGTTCTCTGGTTGATTTTTCATAATGAGTATAAGTCGATCGTGAGATATTTAATAAATTAGCAATCTCTTTCTGAGTCAATGATTTTTCTTTTCTGAGTTGATAAAGTTTTTGACCTAAGTCCATAATAACCTCACAATTGTTAATGTTGCATATTGCAACATTAACTAAACAAAAAATGAATCATTCTTATAATGAAACATCATGTTCCAAACTGCAACACAATGTTGCGAATTGTAACTGGCAAATGATTAAGAAGTAGACGTTTGACAATTATTCTTTCTGAATATATTATGATGATGTTGCAATACGCCACATAAAAATGCATGAGGTATGGTTTTGAGTATAAATGGCAAAAATGCAAAGAGATACTGGCTGATTAAAGTCAGAAAGGAATTGAACTATAAACAGGATCAGGTTGCTGATGCTGCAGGTTTATCAAGAACCTTTTATTGTCAAATTGAAAATGGCAGCAGAAACCCTTCCCCAGCAAAAGCAAAAAAAATAGCAAAATTTCTGAATACAGATTGGACATATTTTTATTCAGAGAATGAAAATATATCTAATCTGTAATATCAATTGTTAGTCAGCAAATACGCTTTTAAATTTTCTGGAGCATTATTTGTTATAAAAGCTGTGAGGCCATTATAATAGCGTGAAATAGCACTTATTTGATTTTGATCATCACATTTAAATATCAAAGGTACGGCGGTGTTCATCTGCAAATCAGTGAGCGCCTCAATCAGATCAGATTGCTCTGCAAATTTTATCTGATTGAGATCAATGCAGATCGCTTCCGGATCTTCATCAAGGTAATCAAGCACATCATCAACCATATCTGCAATATCATGGCAAATTATGATAGGCCAATTTTCTCTGTCAGAGAGTGTTATATAATTTCTTCCAGAAGAAATTATAGCTTTTTTCTCTTCTTCTTTGGACAATATCTTACTAAATTGAGGCAAAACTTTTTTTTGAGTACAAGTTTTGTTATAAATAGTTTTTTTCTCTATCAATTTTTTATACAAAGATTTGATATGAGCAGGAGTTGTTCCACAGCAACCACCAAAGAGTTTAACCCCTATTGGCAGAAATGCAAGCATTTGTTCAGCAAATTCTTCCTCATTCATATCAAAAACTGTTTTACCATCTTTATCCAGGCTTGGAACTCCTGCATTCGGTTTGGCGAAAATCTCGCATGTACTTAAAGAAAAATCTATGCTCATATGTTTAACCATTTCCATAGGTCCGGAGGAACAGTTCAGTCCAACTGCCTGTACGTCAAGGCAGGCAAGGGATAAAAGGCATGTTTCAAAAGAATTTCCTGATAAGGTTCTGCCATTTTTTTCAAGTGTAAAAGACACCATTATTGGTAGATTGCTTGCCTCTCTTATTGCAATAACTGCTGCACGAGTCTGAGCTAAATCCATCATCGTTTCAACAACAAAAAGATCAACTCCACCTTGTTCAAGGCCAATAACCTGCTCTTTGTATATTTCAACTAAATCATCAAAATCAAGATCGCCTGCCGGTTTAAGGAATAATCCTGTAGGAGACAAGTCGCCTGCTACCCAAAAGTCTTTTTCTGGATATTTCACTTTCATGTCATCTCTTACTTGACATGATATTGAAGCCAGCTGCTTATTCATTTCTATTACATCTTTTTGATCAGCGGGTAGATTATGTCTTGCAAGTTTTATTTTATTGGCACCAAAACTAAATGCGTATACAACATTGCTTCCAGATTCATAAAATGATTTTTGCAATTGCTGCAGAACATCGGGATTGTCCAGAATCCAAGCTTCTGGACATACTCCTGATGGCATTCCTGCATATTGCAAATTAGTGCCAGTTGCACCATCAAGCAATACTAATGATTTACACTTTTCTAAAAAATCACTCTTCTTCATAGAATTCCGGCCTTTCCTCGTTTTCTGAAGGATCATAAAATCTTATATTTTCAAGCCTGTCCGTCCAGCTAGCTGTTGAAGCAGATAAAGGGTAACCATTTTGGGCTATTGATATTTGTAGAATTCTGGCATTAATAATTATTGCTTCACTCTCTTTCCTGGCAGGCCAGGCATTGATTTGAGAAGATCCTGAATAATTATCGGTTAACAAGATTGTTCCCTGTGGTAATCTATTATCTGAAGGTGCAGGCAAAAGCATCAGGTCAAAATTTCCAGACTCAGCCATCGCGGCCATCTCAGGCCAGTCAACAGCAACAGGCTGTATTTTAATATTAAATCGTTCAAGTTCTGCCGACAAATCAGTGATTGTGCTTAAATTGTACTGTTCAACAGTATCATTTACTCCCTTGAAATAATACCATTCGATAGTATCATCGAGTGAATTCAAAAGATTAACTTCCGACTGACTTAAATCGAGTTTGGCTATAGCTCTTAAAAAAGCTGCTCTTTTTTCTGTAGAATTTAGAACTTTTGCCTGATCTCCTCTTCCAGTCAAAGCGTACGATTCAATTTTGCTTGCTGAAGGATAAAAGGTATATTGTTTTAAAGATTCTGAGCGTATATACATACGTTCATTCCATTGGTTTCTTACTATATCAAGTTTTCCGGCTTTGAGTAAATCATATTTGTCTTCCAAAGCAATTTTCTGAAATGTTATTTCTTCGATTACTCCTGCATAACCTTGTCTTAAATTAATTACTACTTCATCTTCGCTGTATTCTTTTAATTCAAAAGCACCACTTCCTTCAGGAGCTTTTTTGTCATTATACATTTCAAATACATTATCACTTGAATAATCATAATAATCACTTTTTAAAATGCCTACGGTAAAAAGTGCAAAATCAGGATCAGTTACAGACTGATTGAATTGAAAAATAACAGAATCATCTTTTTCGCCTTTTTCTATCGAGATGATATCTGAAAATCTACCTTTATATGGACCATTGTAGGAGCCCGATATTAGACAATTGTAAGTGAAAATAACATCATTTATATCAACGGCTCTGCCATCACGAAAAAAATGCCCTGGTTTAAGAGTAAACGTTAAGGTTTTGGCCGATTGATCAAAAAGCCAGCTTGAAGCTAAAACAGGCATGGGCTGATAATTATCATTTAATTTTATAAGTGGTTCAAAAATAAGAGATACAAGATCTTTCTCGCCGTCACTGCTTGAATATATAGGATTTATAATTTCGACAGCATCATCTATTCCTACAACAATACTTTTACCTCTGGAAAGACTGACTGGGGAAACAGCAAGAGGATCTCCCAGAATAGTTTTGTTTGAAATAATTTTTTCAGAAATTTCCGTCGTGCTTTCAGAATAATCAGCCTTATCAGATCCTATTGACGCATCTGATCCATTCTGCTCAATTTCTGTAGTTTTGATCCAGTTATTTACATTAATCGCTATTATGATCAGGATTATCAGAGCCACAACAATAGCAACCCCATTTGCAATATGCTGAAATTTGCTTAATGGCGGTGCCGGCTCAGGGAAAACAGGTGTCACATTTCTAATTCCATTATCTTCTTTTTTGCCGTGTTTTCTATCTTTCATAGATAAGATTATAGCATGAAGTAGTAGTTAAAATAAGAAGTTATAAGCTAGATATTTCGAAATATGTACTTAAAAAATCTTCTCTGAATACGTAACAGAGGTTATTAAATAAAAATTGGTTAGGATCTGCTTGACATACTAATAGTTATATATATAATTTAATTAAAGACAAAGATAGTCAAAGTCTAAGGGGGCTAAAATATGGCTCGGATAAGTGATAGTATTGAAGCAATATTAAAAAAGATGATAGATCAGAATCAAGGAAGTGTGGAAATCACAAGAAGTGAACTTGCTGATATAGTAAAGTGTGTTCCATCACAAATTACATATGTACTTACTACCAGATTTACAAATGGGCAGGGATATCTTGTAGAAAGCCGCAGAGGCGGTGGTGGCTGGATCAGGATATCAAGAGTTGTACACGATTCACCAGCAAATTATTTGATGCATGCTTTGAATAATATAGGTGATCATTTGTCACAGCATCAGTCTACCGTGTTGGTAAGGAATTTTATTGATTACGGAGTTATAAGTAAAAATATAGCCGACCTTATTCTGGCAGCTGTTTCTGATCAGGCTTTATCCGATCTTGAACCAGATATCCGCGATCAGATAAGGATGAAAATTTTTAAAAATATGTTGACGAGTTTAATTATAAGGGTAAAGCATAACAAAATTAATTAGTCAAAACATATTCCAAAGTAAACTGATCCAATAAAAATAAAGCTGAAATATAAAGCTTAGGGGAGGAAATAAAATGCGTTGTGACAATTGTAAAAAAAATGAAGCAACTTTACATATATCACAAACAATTAATGGCAAAACGCAAGAACAGCACTTGTGCGCAAATTGCGCACAAGAGACAGGTATAAATAATTCTTTTAATCCCTATGTTGAAGAATTTTTGAAATCTGGCTCTATAGCACAGGGCATTTTCAATACTGCCGGAGGAATTCCTGCTTTTGGAAATACAGGAATAAAGCCTGTTGTTTGTTCTTCTTGTGGACAAAGATATGAAGAGTTTCGGAAATCAGGACTTTTGGGATGTAGTAATTGTTATAAAGCATTTGAGGATCGTCTGGATGCTATTTTTCGCAGAGTTCAAGGTGGAAATAGACATGTAGGAAGAAAGGCTTGTGAAACAGCAGGACAACAAGAGCTTTTGCTTTATAGACATCAAATGATAGATCTAAAAAATAAATTACAGGAATATGTAGAAAAAGAAGAGTACGAGAAAGCAGCAGAATTACGTGATGAGATACGTGATTTGCAAAAACAGATTACAATTATTGAAAAACAAAACATTGCTGACAATTGTAAGACTGCTCAATTACCAAGCAAGTCTGAAGCGTCCAGCGAAATTGATAACTCTAAAAATTATGAAGAAAACGATAATACGAATGGAGAGGACTCTTCCAAAGGAAAAGGAGGTGAGTCAGAATGACATGGTATATTGATCAGGGGCCGGAAAGCGATGTAGCTATCAGCAGTAGGATAAGACTTGCCAGAGATCTGACGCAATATCCTTTTCCACATAAATTAGATCATCGTCAGGCGGCTCAGGTTGCAGATGAGGTTGAAACAGCTTTTTTCAGCTGCTCTCCAGTTATGGAAAAACAGTATTTAAAAGTTAGTCTTGAAAATCTTACTGATGAAGAACGGCTTGCACTGGCAGAGAAACATCTCATTTCAGATCAATTTGCAAAAGCAGGTACAAAACATGGTCTTATTATCAGTAAGGATGAAGCTGTTTCAATTATGATAAATGAGGAAGATCATATAAGAATACAATCGATGCGGGCTGGTCTTGCCTTAGAAAATGCTTATCAGACTGCTGCCGAGATATCATTAATGCTTGAACAGAAACTTTCTTTGGCATATTGTGAAGAATATGGTTTTCTTACTGCCTGCCCTACTAATACAGGAACAGGTATGAGGGCTTCGGTAATGGTTCATTTGCCTGGTATGAGTATGGCAGGAAGTATAAAAAATATTGTTGAAAGCTTGAGTAAATTAGGTTTTGCTGTCAGAGGCTATTTTGGTGAAGGAAGTAAAAGTCAAGGGCATTTATATCAAATATCAAATCAGCTTACACTTGGATTTTCAGAAGAAGATCTGATTAATGATCTAAAAAGAATAGTACAACAGCTGATTGAACAGGAAAGACAAATAAGAAGAGAATTATATAAGCATAGAACAGCAGTGCTTGAAGACAGAATTATGCGGTCATATGGTATCTTAAATAATGCCAGAATCATTTCGGCAGAAGAAGCGATGTCTTTACTTTCAGATGTCAGACTAGGATTGGCTTTGGGCTTGATTCGTGACATCACAGCTTCAGATATAAATAGACTTTATGCCTATTTAGGGCCTGCAGGTATTCAGAAGATGAATGGAAGGCCTATGTCAGCTGAAGAAAGAGATCTTAGCCGAGCTGAGATGATAAGAAATATATTTTGACCAGTTATAAAAGCAAATTAAAAGAAACGTTAAGAGGAGGATAAAGACATGATGTTCAGATTTTCAGAAAGAACAGGAGCTGTATTGGCTATAGCATATCAAACGGCTAAGGCTTATCAAACTAATTACATAGGAACAGAACATCTTTTGATAGGAATTTTATCTGAGGGAAGTGGAATGGCCTTTGAAGCCCTTTCCAGAGCTGGATTGAGCATAGAACACGTGCAGGCGGCACTTGTTCAACTTACAAACCAACAACCTCAAGAAGTAGAACCAGAGGAACAACTTCAAGCCGATAAAATAATGTCAATGTTTACTCCAAGAACAAGAAGAGTAGTGGAACTTGGAGCCTATGAGGCACAAAACAGAAAACAGACAGTTTTGGAGCCAGAACATATTCTTATGGGCATTATACGCGAAGGTGAAAGCGTTGCGGTAAGAGTTCTTAAGGCTGCTCAGATAGACTCCCAAAAGTTATATGCAGCATTATCCGAGAGTATCGGTAAGTCAACATATGATGAATCTGCAACAGATAGCAGACAGACAACTGATCCGGATTTGGCAGAAATAAACCAGAATTTAAATAATATGAACAGTTCTGCTGCAGAAAATAATTTGAAAAGCAATAAGGGACAAAAGACTCCGGTTCTTGATAAATATGGACGTGACCTAACAAAATTAGCAGCCGAAAAGCGATTTGATCCAATAATTGGACGAGACGAAGAAATCAGCCGCGTGATGCAAATACTTTGTCGTCGCACAAAGAACAACCCTGTTCTCATAGGAGAACCAGGTGTTGGCAAAACGGCCATTGCCGAGGGTCTTGCTCAAAAAATAATAAGTGGAAATATGCCGGAGCTTCTTAGGAAAAAAAGACTTGTAGCACTTGATATGACAGGAATGTTAGCAGGCTCAAAATATAGAGGCGAATTTGAAGAAAGATTAAAAAAAGCACTGGATGAAGTAATTTCAGCTGGAAATGTAATTCTTTTTATTGATGAGCTTCATACAATTATAGGGGCTGGTAATGCTGAAGGTGCCATGGATGCCGCTAATATATTAAAACCACTGTTGGCAAGAGGAGAGATGCAGGTTATAGGTGCCACTACTCTGGAAGAGTATAGAAAGCATATAGAAAAAGATTCTGCATTGGAAAGACGTTTCCAGCCGATTACGGTGGGTGAACCAACTCCTGAAGAAGCTATACAAATTATGAAAGGCTTAAGAGATAAATATGAGAAGCACCATAAGGTGAGAATAACTGATAAGGCGGTTGAAGCTGCCGTGCAGCTTTCGGTAAGATACATACCAGATCGTTTTTTGCCTGATAAAGCAATTGATCTTATCGATGAATCAGCATCAAAATTGAGAATGGGACATACCAGCACTGAACCGGAAGCTCTGAAATCTCTCGAAACAGAGCTTGAGGAAATTATTAAAACAAAAAAAGATGCTGCTGATCAGGAAGATTTTGAAAAAGCAGCACAACTTAGACAGGAAGAAATAAAACTGATGCAAAAAATAGATCAGATAAAAAAAGAATGGAAAGATAATGAAACAGAATACCAGCTCATTCTTGATGAAAACATGGTTGCTGATATTGTATCAAGCTGGACTGGAATTCCTGTACGCAAATTGACGGAAAATGATACTGAAAAATTGAGAAAGCTGGAAGATGAATTAAGAAAAAGAGTAATCGGGCAGGATGAAGCGGTAACTGCAATTGCAAAAGCTATCCGAAGAGGCAGGCTTGGTCTTAAAGATCCCAAAAGACCAACTGGATCTTTTATTTTTCTCGGAACCACCGGTGTTGGGAAAACTGAATTAGCAAGAGCATTGGCCGAGGTTTTGTTTGGTTCAGAGAATTCTATGATTAGAATTGATATGTCGGAATATATGGAAAAATTTGACGTTAGCAAATTAATTGGCTCGCCTCCAGGGTATGTTGGTTACGAAGAAGGTGGACAGTTAACTGAAAAAGTAAGAAGAAAGCCTTATTCAGTTGTCCTTTTTGATGAAATAGAAAAAGCTCACCCCGATGTTTTTAATACTTTATTGCAAATTATGGAAGATGGTAGACTGACAGATAGTCAGGGACGAGTTGTAAGCTTTCAGAATACAGTCATAATTATGACTTCGAACATTGGAGCAAGGCTATTAACTACTTCTGCTGGACGTAAAATAGGCTTTGATATTACATCAGATCAAAACGATGATGGATCGGCACCATATCTTTATGGTGGCAAGAGTTTTGATGCTGCTAAAAATCTTGTGATGGAAGAAGTAAAAAAAGCTTTTAACCCCGAATTCATAAATAGAGTAGACGAAATAATATTCTTCAGAATGTTGGATAAGAATTCAATGCTTAGCATTGTTGATATAATGCTAAAAAGTCTCTATAAGCGAATAAATGAAATAGGGTTGCAAGTAGTTATTTCAGAAAATGCCAAGTTATGGCTTTCGGAGAGGGGATATGACCCCACATTCGGAGCAAGACCTTTGAGACGTGTTATTCAATCACTCGTAGAGGATCAGTTTTCGGAAGCTCTTTTAGATGGAATAATTGCTGAAGGAGATCTTGCATTAGTTGATGTTGTTGATGAAAAAATCGTTATAACTAAAGGAAGCAAGGATAATAAAGAAGCAGTAAAAATAAATGAAGATAAACCTTTAGGATCAGAAGATGAGGTTGAGAACAAATGACATTGTTTCACAAAGAAAATATAGCCTGCCCCTATTGTTTAAATGAGGAAGAAATAACTATCTGGGATGAAATTGATGCAGTTGAAGATCCGGATCTAAAAGAAAAGCTTCTTAAAAAGAAACTGCAGGTATTTGACTGCAGAAATTGTGGAAGAACACATTTACTTGCAAGCTCTATGCTATTTAAGGATGAGCATAACAAAATTATGATATGGTGTGATCCTAAACTAGAAAGTCAGACAGATCAGGCAAAATTGCCTGGTCTGCTCAATTCTTTTAATGCACCGGAATCATATAAATTAAGATTGACAACAAGTAATAACCAAATGATAGAGAAAATTCATCTGGACGATCATAATTTGGATGACAGAATAATGGAAGTTGTTAAACTGGCAGTACTTGAGTGGCAGCAAGAAGAAATTAAGATAAGCGAATTATACTTCTTGTCTGCTTCTGCTGAACGATTACTTTTTTTGGCTTTAGGCGAGGACAAAAACTGGTATCAATTACCAGTATCTGCGGAGTTATATAATCAGATTGAGGCAAGGATTGGAGATCGTTTTGCAGAAGACAGAGGCTGGCAAAAAATTGACAAATCTTTTGGGATAGAATATTTCAAACTTTTCAAGTGAGTTCAAATTACAATAGACATGTCAAATAAAGTTGAAAGAACTGGCATTGTTAGCCCAATAAGTACAGAGATTATTGCGCCATATACTACCATTAGTAAAATTGATAAAATAAGAGCTCGATTTTCATCAAGCTGGCATAGTTGCCGTATAGCCAGAAAAATGATAATTGTGGAAATTGCAAATGAGCAGCAAAGAAAAAATCCAGCATGAACAAGTGACGTAGACAAGGCTGATATCGCCATGAAAATAAAAATAGTACTGTAAAAAGATACTGGACTTATGGCTGAGTAAAGTCTTATAAAATCAGTTGGTTGACGAGCGATAAAACGCAGGGTTGTGTAAATTAATGCAATGATAATAAAATGCAGACATAAAATGAAAGCAATTCCTTGGGCGAAGAGAAATAAATTGTTCATGAAAGTTACCCTTAGCCCGGTTTTGATTATTGTCAGTTCCATCAGAGCACTTAAACGGCTTTGCCTGGTCATAGAGATAAATAAAAATCCGCCTGCGATACATTCAATAAATAAAAGCAGGAACGCTTTACGCTGATCGGCAAATTGAGATGCTTGCCGTATTGTATCGGCTGGTCTGGTGAAATACCTTAATATTTGTTGAAAACCGGCAAAAATAGCCGCTTTGTCTGGTTTATAAAAAGTTTTGTTTTTTGTTTTACTGTGTTTGAAATTTTTTTCTTTATTACTTGTGTATTTATTCTTAAACTTGTTTTTCCAGCTGCCGCTGCTTGCTTGGTTAAAACCAGTGCTATTGTTATTTTTTTTAGCCCTGTTTGTGCTCTTGTCAGTATTATAACCTGATCTGCTAGCCCCTGAATCAGCTTTTTCAGGAGAGGTTGTGTCTTCGCGACAAGTGCACTTTTCGCCTGGCGACAATGCGCGGCCGCAGTAGAAACAATATCGAGCCATAACTGAAAATTCCTCCACAGGTTTTGTCTATTCTATAATAATGCGAATATGTTATCATAGTGTGACAAAAAAATATCAATCTTTATTTTTTTGGGATAACCGATAGGAGATAGCAACTATGAACATATTAGATCAGTTAAAAGAACAATTCAAGTTAAAATCAGAACAGATAGAAAAGACAGTAGATCTTTTGAACGATGGTAACACAATTCCGTTTATTGCGAGATATAGAAAAGAAGTAACCGGCAATCTAGATGATCAGACATTGAGACTGCTTGCTGATAGATATGAACAGCTCAAAGCCATTGAACAAAAGCGAGAAGATATACTACGTCTTTTACAAGAACAGGAAGTATTAACAGACGAGTTGAAAAAGAAAATTGATTCTGCTTTGACAATAACTGAGCTTGAAGATTTGTACAGACCTTATAGACCTAAGAGAAAAACAAGAGCCAGTATTGCCATATCTCAAGGGCTTGAACCGTTGGCCGATATGTTGATTGAACAAAAACATGGAGAGACAGAAATTATAGCTTTAGCAGAAAATATTCTAAGAATATCAGAAGATTCAGAGCTTGAGACTTCTGAACAGGCTATTAGTGGTGCACTGGATATACTTGCCGAGCGTGTTTCAGATGATGCTTGGGTTAGACGGCGTCTAAGACAGGAATATTTACGCAATGGTATCGTAGAATCAACCAAAACTAAACAGGCAGAGGAATCTGTATATGAGGCGTATTATGATTTTAAAGAACCTGTTCGCCAAATAGCATCCCACCGAATTCTTGCTTTAAATAGAGGCGAGAAGGAAAAAATGCTTAATGTAAAAGTTGTTTTGCCTGTCAATGAGGTTATATCACTTCTTTCTGCTTACACCTTAATTGAAGGCAGCAAATCGGCAGACTACCTTTTAAAGATGATAGAAGATGCCTGGAAAAGACTATTACAACCATCTTTAGAAAATGAGATTCGTCAGATTATGACAGAGCAGGCTCAGGAAAAGTCTATCAATGTATTTAGCAGTAATTTAAGAAGCCTTCTTATGCAGGCTCCTGTAAAAGGTTTTAGAATAATAGGCCTTGATCCGGCTTATCGAACTGGCTGCAAACTGGCTGTTGTTGACGAAACCGGACTTGTTCTTAGTACAGATGTTATTTATCCTACTCCCCCTCATCTCAGGATAAAAGAGGCTTCAGAAAAAATGCTGATGTTGATCAAAAAGTATGATATAGGCTTGATTGCCATAGGCAATGGTACTGCGTCAAGAGAATCAGAGCAATTTGTTCGCGATCTGATTCATGATAATAAGCTTTCTGTACGTTGGCTTATCGTGAGTGAAGCAGGTGCTTCGGTATATTCAGCTTCAAAATTAGGCGCAGAAGAATTTCCCGAATATGATGTATCTTTAAGAAGTGCTGTTTCTATTGCCCGCAGACTTCAAGATCCACTGGCAGAGCTTGTAAAAATTGAACCAAAAGCGATAGGAGTTGGTCAGTACCAGCATGATATGAATCAAAAAAGACTTGATGAAGCACTTGGTGGAATTGTTGAGGCTTGTGTTAACGAGGTAGGTGTAGATATAAATACTGCATCCCCTTCTCTATTAGGATATGTAGCGGGACTTACGCCTGCTGTTGCTAAAAATATTGTAGCACAAAGGGAAAAGGCCGGTTCCTTTAAATCAAGAAAGGAACTTCTGAAAATACCTAGACTAGGAGCAAAGGCTTTCGAACAATGTGCAGGATTTTTAAGAATCCCTGAAGCTATAGAGCCACTTGATAATACATCTGTTCATCCTGAATCTTACGAAAAGGTATATCAGCTCAGTAAGATGCTTGGGGAAGCCCCATCATCTTTACTTGCTGAAAAAGCCGAAAAATCAGATATTTCAGAATTGGCCAAAGCTCTGGAAATAGGAGAATTAACACTTTTAGATATAATAGATGCATTGAAAAGACCAGGCAGAGATCCGCGTGATGATTTGCCTCAACCTGTGTTAAGAAGTGATTTGATGGATTTATCCGACCTTAAACCAGATATGGTTTTGCAGGGTGTAGTGAGAAATGTTGCAGACTTTGGAGCTTTTGTAGATTTGGGAATGCACCAGGATGGGTTGGTTCACATCTCCGAGCTAGCAGATCATTTTGTAAAAGATCCTCTTACCGTTGTTAGTGTTGGAAAAGCTGTGCAGGTTCGCGTTCTCAGTGTAGATGTGAAGCGTAAAAGGATTTCTCTTAGCATGAAAGGCTTGCGACAGGAGTAGTACTATATGGTGCATAAAAAACCAGACAGAAAAAAACGAAAGAAAGGCATTAGAAGTCCGGCTCGCTGGTTATATAGGCCGGTTTTAGTGATAATGTATCTGCCTTTTTATCTTTTTTTTCGGTTAAGGATTAATAGAGATCAAAGAATCCATGCATTAAAAGGCCCTGTTATAGTATTGGGCAATCACCCATCCTATCTTGATCCTTTTTTTGCAGCATTAGCTTTGCCGAGTTTTAGTATAAATTTTGTTGCTGCAAGCCTGTTTTTTAGAAATAAAAGGCTTAAGTTAATCCTTGATCTGCTTGGGGTTATACCGAAGACTCAATTTAGATCAGATGCAGGAGCTTTAAAACAAATGATGCAGGTCTTAAAAGACAATGGTGCTCTTGGTATTTTTCCGGAGGGACAAAGATCTGTAGATGGCAGCTCTCATAGTCTGGATAACACAATTTCAAAACTGGTAAAAAAAATGGAGTGTCCTGTTATTTCTATAAAAATATCAGGAGCATATCTTGCTTGGCCAAGATGGTCTGAAAGTGGATTAAGACCAGGTAGAGTAGAGATAGATGTAAAACTGTTATTAAAAAAAGATGACATAAAAACTTTGTCAGAAACAGAAATTGCAACATTAATACAAAAAAATATTAGTTTTAATGATTATGACTGGCAAATGTCTTTTGAGAGAAAAAATAAATACCTGAGTTTGGCTCCTGCCGCCGGGCTGCACAGGATCTGTCACCAGTGTCCTGCCTGTCAAAAAATTATGGCAATGAAATCAAAAGGCAAAAAATTATTTTGTACTATTTGCGATGCTGAATATACGCTGGACAGTTCTGGTTTTATCTCAAACGGAAATAAAAAGTTTAGCTTAAACACAGTCTGGAAATGGAGACATTGGCAGCAAAAAGAACTTGATTTCAAATTTAAAAACAACCCTTCTTATATGTTGGCATTTAATGTTAAGACAGAAACAGCAGGCCTTAAAGATACCTTTAGTTATAGTGGGAAAGGCTTGCTCAAAATAGATAAAGCAGGTTTATTCTACGACGGTGTTGACTGCAATGGGGATTCAGTTCAATTTAGAAGTCCGGCGGGTAAAACTGTTCAGTTTAGTGCAGATTATGGCAGACGTCTTGAAATTTCCCATGACAGTGGAGCTTTTCGTTTTTACCCGGAACAAGGACAGGCGACAGTAATAATCACGGATTCCCTGATTTTGCTTGACAATAGTAGATATGACAAATAAACTGACAAAAAATGAATATTTTCAACTAATGTTTATGATATATTATTATAATGACAATTATCTTTAGCAAATAAATGCAGAATGGAAGGATGGTCTAAAAGATGAGCTATATCTGGAATGAAACATCAGAAACAATGCCTTATGAAAAAATCCGAGAAATACAAGGACAACGTCTTGTTGAATGCGTGCATCGCATGTATGGTAAGGTTCCATATTATACGGAAAAAATGAAAGCTGCAGGAATTGAACCTGGAGATATTAAATCTCTTGATGATCTGGCAAGTCTTCCGTTTACTGATAAAGAAGATATGAGAGACAATTATCCTTATGGAACTTTTGCGGTACCTCTTTCTGATATAGTAAGGATCCATTCTTCTTCTGGCACAACAGGCAAGCAAAAAGTAGTGGGCTATACACAATCTGACATAGATGTTTGGGCAGAGTGCTGTGCCAGATCTTTGGCTTCTACAGGAATGACAAATAAAGATATTCTCCATGTTGCATATGGCTATGGATTATTTACCGGTGGATTAGGATTGCATTATGGTGCTGAAAAAATGGGTGCAACAACTATTCCTGTATCATCTGGAAACACAAAAAGACAGATACAGATACTTGTTGATTTCAAGCCAACTGCTCTGGCCTGTACTCCTAGCTATGCCCTTCATCTTGCTGATGAAATGGCCACTTATGGTGTAGATAAATCCATGCTGTCGCTTAAGGTTGGCATTTTTGGAGCTGAGCCGTGGTCTGTTGAAATGAAGCAGCAAATAGAGGATAAGTTGGGTCTTAAAGCTTTCGATATATATGGCCTTTCTGAAACGATGGGTCCGGGTGTGTCTATGAGCTGTGAGGCTGGATCAAAATTACATATTCAGTCAGATCATTTTATTGCCGAAATTGTTGATCCTGATACAGGAAAACCTCTTCCCTCCGGAGAATTGGGAGAATTGGTTTTTTCCAGTGTAACAAAAGAAGGAACACCTTTATTGAGATACAATACACATGATCTGACAAGATTGTATTATGATAAATGTGATTGTGGAAGAACAACTGTTCGCATGGATAAAGTAACTGGCAGAGCAGATGATATGCTGATTATTAGAGGAGTCAATGTTTTTCCAACCCAGATAGAATCTATTTTGCTTAATTATGGTGAAGTTGAACCACATTATATGATATATGTCGATCGTGTGCATAATCTGGATAGAATGGAAATACAGATAGAAATGACAAAAGCTTTCTTTTCTGATTCAATACGTGAAATTGAAAATACTGAACGTCGTCTTAATGCAGACATACAATCCTTGCTTGGAATATCTGCCAAAATAACTCTGGTAGAGCCAAGATCTTTGCCAAGGAGTGAAGGTAAAGCAAAACGGGTTATAGACAAAAGAACATACTAATAACTTATCAATAAACTCTTACAGTTGAATAAGAATTGTTTTTTATGTCCTGAGAGGACATTCCGCCTGCAGCAAATGTGGTGTCAAATCTTACCCAGCTGGCACCACTGAGCTGCTGCCAGGAAAAACCTGCTACTATTACCCAGCCTACACCATCTATGTAAACTTCGTTCCAGGCATGATAACCTTGTGGTGTATTACCCATTATCAAACGTGTAGCAATCCCTTGAGATCTGAGCATGGCACACATAAGTGACGCATAATCGTAACATATACCTGTGCGGCTGCTAAGAGTCTGATCTGGGTTTGGTATATATGTTGTAACCTGTCCATTTGTTATCTGACTGGCAAGCGAACGATTATAGCTGATATTTTTTGTGATCCAGTTGTAAACTGCATCTATCTTACCGTCAAGCGTACTTTGACCTGAGCAAAGGCTGTTGGCAAGTGAAACGGAAGCAGATCCGCGAGAAAAATCAGTTATGATAGAAGACGCTGTATAAGGTTTAAGTCCTGACGCCAAAGACACATTAAAACTATGAACCAGTGGAGCTGGAAAAGTTCCTCCGGCATCATATGCTACTGCAATATTATATGCTCCACTACCCATCTGGAGTGGAATGCCTACAAAAGAACCTCGGCGCTGTAACTCATACTGGTACATAGTGCCATCTTTTGATATTTGAACCAGACATCTTACATTAGCAGGCAATCTATCTACCTTTACCAGAACAACTCCGTTAGGTGCACTTCCTACGTCCAAAGTGACAGCAATTATATCACCGTACTCAGCATTTACATAATTGGCATTACTGCCGTAATTATCTCTGAAAAAAGCTCCATAATTTACATAATTAAAAGTGCCTCCACTTGGTTTAGGGGCTGTTGTTGTTGTAGTTGGCGGCGGCGGTGGTGGTGCCGTAGTTGTTGTAGCCGCTGTTGCAGTAGGTTGAAGAGCTGCTGTTGTTTCTGTAACTTGTGCTTGAGTTGTAGTTGCTTTAGTACTGGTAGAAGTGTCTTTTTTCGTTTCAGTCCCTGTTCCTGTTTCAGTGGTTTCCGACTCGCTTGTTTCAGTAGGTTTGGTTGTTGTAACTTTTGTGGTGGTTGGCCTTGGTGTTGGTGTAGCAGCCGCAGTCGTTGTCTGACTGGTTGCAGTTGTTGCAGAAGTCTCTGTAGTTGTTTCACTTTCGGTAGGCGGGGTTCTTAATTTGCAGCCTTGCACCATAAACATCAGCAACATAAAAACCATTAAAAAAACCAATGTTTTCTGGCTTTTTTTTCTAAAAAAATCTTTTGTTGCAAATTGTTGAAATAAATTTTTCATTTTATCAATACTCCTACCGAGTTAACTGTAAATACAATAGGTTTATTATACTGCAATTTTTAACAGCTATAAAGACTTTAGTCTATACCTTTAGTCAATGTAACAAAAAGCTGTTCACAATATAGTAATAATGTTTTTCTAAGTGTATAATTAATTAAATTAACAGTATATTTTAATTCGGGCAGGGGGCTGGATTTATGTCAAAAACAAGATCAAGCAGATTAGAAGCTGAGGAATTGGCCTGGTTTTGTGAACAAATTGCTCTTGTTCAAAAATCAGGAATAGGTGTATCCGAAGGAGTATCTCTTCTAGTTGAAAGCACTGACGAGCCAAGACAGCAAACTTTTCTAAAAAAACTGGCTGCCGAATTAAAGGATATGGTTCCTTTGTCTGCGGCTATGCGTTCTGTGGGCGGATTTCCTGCCTATTTACTTCATATGGCAGAAATAGGTGAAGTTTCAGGTAACCTAGATACAGTTATGACAAATCTGTCTGAGTTCTACAGGCGTGATGCTGAACTTAAACGCAGGTTAAGAAGTGCTTTGATTTATCCAATCGTTTTGCTCGTCATGATGGCAGCGATTATTGTTCTTCTTATTGTGAGAGTTCTTCCGGTTTTCAGCGAAATTTTGACAGCGTTTGGTGGAAATATGCCGCCATTTTCGAGAGGCTTGATGAATTTTGGCATATTTCTCTCTAATGAAGGATATTGGCTTGTTCCGCTTATTCTTATTCTTATTATATTAATCATATTCTGGTTCAAAAGAAGTAAAGGCCGTATGGGACTTGAGAAATTTAAGACAAAAGCTCCGATAATCGGTTCTATCTACAGACAAATTTATGCAGCCCGTTTTGCTCTTGCTTTGTCTTATCTTATTAGCAGCGGTATAGATCTTGATACATCTTTAAAGATGACTCAGGATATGCTTGATAATGAATTAATAAGAAACAGGATTAAGAATTGTCGTCAGCAGATTGCAAATGGCATGGATCCTTTTGAAGCTTTGCAAAAAACTGAACTTTTCCCCAAAATATTTGCGAGAATGCTGGCTTTGGGCAGCAGGACAGGTAATCTTGATCAGGTAATGAGTAAAATTGCAAACACTTATGAATCAGATATTCAAAATAAACTTGCTAGACTGACGGGATTGGTTGAACCACTGCTGGTTATAATTTTATCTGTAATTGTTGCTGTTATATTACTTACTGTGATGTTGCCTCTTATTGAGATTATGTCTTCAATAGGTTAATGAAAGCAGGTATTTTCATGTCAGGATTCAGTCGTGCGACCATCAAAGGTTCAGGTGCCGTAATAGGGATAATAATTGCGATTCTGATAATGGTTCAGGTTTCCTTGAGTCTGATCAGAATAGAAAATCAAAGCAGAGAAGCAGGACTTGATACTGCCAGAGATGCTGTTTATAGTGCTGCGTTGCAATGTTATGCCCTGGAAGGTTCATATCCTGCCGACATTGGATATCTGGTGGATAATTATGGGCTGCAGCTGCAGGAAAACAGATATGTTTATTTTTATCAGTCGCTTGGCGGAAATCTTACTCCGGTAATTGAGGTGGTTCCAAAATGAATCAATCAAAAAAAGGCTATACTTTGATAGAGCTGGTTCTTGTTCTTTTTTTGCTGGTTCTGGTAGCGTCATTGGTTTTTTCTTTGACTGCCGCAGGCAGCGAAGCTTGGCTTCGTCTTAGTTCGGCAAGAGAAGAGCGGTCAGACCTCAGAACTGCAATGTCCTATATTGAGGTGCAGTTGAGAAAGGCAGACATGGCAGATGGAATTTCTATAGAAGCAGATCCATTTAATGGAGAATCAGCATTGTATCTGGTAAAAAGAATAAAGAACCCTACTATACCGGATAATGATCAAACAATAACCTGGATATATCTAGAGGATAATACTTTATATGAATTTGTCACTATGCCGGGCATGGAAACTATTTTCACACAGGGTCGTCCATTGTTAGATAATATTAACTGGGAATTAAATATTGTCTCTGATCATATGATCGAAATAAAACTCTGGAGTGATATTGCCGGCAACAATCAAAAAGAGCTTGTCAGCAGGCAGATTTATATTCGTTCAGGGGGATTGTTAAAGTGATAAGAACTAAAGTTTTTTGTGATAATATAATCCCGAAAACCAGAAAAAATTCGGTTGGAAAACTAAATTGCAGAACCGGTTTTTCTTTGGCAGAATTGATTGTAGCAATAGCATTGCTTTCAATTTTTGGTGTTATTGTTGCCCGTATGTATTTTATTTCTGATCAGGTGGCGCATAGTACGAAACAGCTTGACAAGGCGATAGTTGTAACTTCAAACATTGTTGATCAGTGGAAATCCTGGGAAATTGATGCGGCCGCTGATGGAATCGCCAATGATAACTTTTCAGATCTTGCTGGATTAGATATGACAAGATTTGTGCAATTTAGATCGGATGGAGAAAAATGGATAGGCCAGCTCGATTCTGAAATGAATATTGTAGAGAACACCGAAAGTGAATACAACATAGTAGTTGAACTGAAAAAATCCGACAATGACAATATATGGGTTTTAAATGTCAGTATTTTGAATGCAGATGATCAAAAAAAAGATTCAGTGTTCTATGAGGTAAGAAGCAGTCGATATTTCCCGCCGGAGGTATTGAAATGAATAAAATAATCAATAAAAAAGGTAGTGCTTCCGCACTGATTATTTTGGTTTTAACTGTGCTGGTTTTGTTGGGTGTTCTATCTCTTGTCACAGTTGCATCTGATCTGAGGCTTGCACAAAAAAGGGCACAGTGGCAAAAAGAGTATTATCAAACAGATTCAGTTGCTGTTGAATTTTATGCCGCTATTGATACTGAAGCAAAAAAATATTTTGCTGATAATGAAAATATTAATGAGAGTGAATTTGTTGCTGAAATGGCAAATCATTTTAAAATCTGGCTAAGTGATCAGGATATACATGAATATGATATATGGCAGGAACAAAACGAATTGTTTATCACAGCATCTGTTAGTATTGTATATCCACCTCCGCCTGCAAGTCAGATGCTTGATCTTAAGTTGAGCATAAAGCCTGACAAAAATGACAATCAAATACATCTTAATATTCTGGAATGGACTCAGTGGCAGACCAGTCAACCTGTCACAGAAGAAACCGGCGTTGTCTGGATTCCAGATTGAGAAAGAGGATAACATGACAATATTTGAGATAATGCAGGAAGCCGTTCGACAGGAAGCTTCAGATATTTTCATTACGGTAGGCGTACCTCCAACGTTTAAAGTACATGGAGCCTTGAAAACTTTGCAAGGTATAAATAAGTTGAGTCCTTCAGAAACTGAAGATTTTGCCAGACAGTTGTTTGTTAAAGAAAAAGATCTTGTTGCTTTTCTCGAACAAGGTGAAAGAGATTTTTCATTATCTCTGCCAGAAATTGGCCGGTTTAGAGTAAATGTTTTTTGGCAGAGAGGATCATATGCTGTTTCTATCAGGAGGATTTATACAAAACTTCCTGATCCTGATGATTTAGGTCTGCCTGATTCTGTAATAAGTCTGGCAGATAAATTAAAGGGATTGATTCTGGTAACTGGTCCGACAGGTTGTGGCAAGACAACAACTTTGGCGGCTTTAATCAATAAAATAAATAAAGATCGAGCTTGTCATGTGCTGACTTTAGAAGATCCTATTGAATATTTGCATAACCACAAAAAAAGTATTATTAATCAAAGAGAAATAGGTACAGACTCTCAGACTTATCAGATGGCTCTTAGAGCTGCGCTGCGTCAGTCACCAGATGTAATACAGATAGGTGAAATGAGAGATCTTGAGACCATGGCGATAGCTTTAACTGCTGCTGAAACAGGCCATCTTGTGTTTTCTACATTACACACTGTTGGTTCTGCCAAAACTATCGATCGTATAATAGATGTTTTCCCGCCGGATCAGCAGCAGCAAGTTAGAATTCAGCTTTCTACTGTTCTTCTGGCTGTTGTTTCCCAGCAGCTTATTCCATCTGATAAAATAGATGCCGGGCGTGTTCCTGCTTTTGAAGTTATGATTGTTAACAGTGCTATTCGAAATATGATCAGAGAAGGTAAAACTCCTCAGATTGATGGTGTCATACAAACAAATCGTGCGCAAGGTATGATCAGTATGGATGCCAGTATAGCTGATTTATATAATCGTAATATGATTAGCATGGAAGATGCTCTTCATTATGCGGTTAATCCAGAGACTTTGCAAAGATATATACAACAGACAAAATGATCTGATTTCAATATAATTATTATGCGATTTTGATTTAAAACTAACAATCATCAGTAAGTGATTGCTTTTTTACATGCTTTGCGATTGACATGTTGGCTTTAAGGTAAGAAAATGAAAGGTAATAATCAGAAAGGCGGCTTGGGTTTTTGAATAATATTCAGGATACATCACAAATCGCTGTGGTAGGCTTAGGCCTTATCGGCGGCTCAATTGCGAAGCGGCTCAATTTAAATGGTTTTAAGGTAGTTGGCTTTGATCCTGATCTGAAAACTGTTCAGACTGCGATCAATGAATCTGTTTTATCTGCCGGAGCCGTATGGCCGAAATTGTCTGCTGTTTCAAATGAAGATGAAAAATTTTTTAAGGAAGACTCTGCCAAAGAAGAAAGTAATTTTTTTGTTTATAATGAAGCGTGGCAAAAACTTGAGAATTGCACAGCTGTTTTTATATGTACTCCGCCGGAATATGTTGCTTGTGCGGTTGCTTATGTAAGAAGGTTTTCCGATGCAGTAATTACAGATGTTGCCAGTGTTAAAAAACCGGTAATGGAAACTGTCTTCGACAGAAGGTTTGTGGGTGGACATCCAATGGCTGGTTCTGAGAAAAATGGTTATACATATTCTTCAGATTCGCTTCTTGAGAATGCAGTATATGTACTTTGCATACCAGAAAATTGTGATTTGTCCCTAAAAGAGTATAACACCCTGATAAAAATTATTTCTTTGACGGGCGCGTCAATACTTGAACTTGATTATAAAACTCATGATAAAGCGGTTGCTGCTATAAGTCATTTACCTCATGCCGCTGCTTCTGCACTAAGTCTTCTTGTAGCACAACAAGGGGATGACAGTTTATCAAGGCTGGCAGCAGGAGGATTTAGAGATATTACTCGTATAGCATCTTCAAGTCCTCAGCTCTGGGCTGCTATATGTATCCAATCTGGTGCTCCGCTTTCTGATTTGTTAGGTCAATATATTGATTTGCTATCAGAATTTAGAGATGGTTTAAAAGATAAGGATAAGAAGAAACTTGAAAAATTCTTCTTCCAGGCTGCGCAATTCAGGAATTCTCTGCCTGTTGATGGAAGAGGTGCTTTAAATGCACAGAGCTCTTTAACGGTATATGTAAAAGATCGTCCTGGAGAACTTGGAAGAATAACAACTTTACTCGGAGAAAATGAAATTAATATAAATAATATTAGAATAAAGGAATTTAGAGATTATGAAGGTGGATGCCTGCAGATTCTGCTGCCCGATAGTTCTCAATCTGTGAAAGCTACATGGCTTTTAAAGGAGGCAGGATATGAGTGTGATTAAAAAAACAGAAAAATATGGATTGATCGGGCATCCTCTCGGGCATAGCCTTTCTCCTTATATACATAATAAACTTATGAAATCGGCAGGGATAGAATCTGAATATGAGCTTATAGATGTTGAACCGGGCAGTTTTTTGCAGGAAATACCTTCTGTACTAAGCAGGTACAAAGGTTTAAATTGTACTATCCCCTATAAAGAAAGAATCATTTCATTATTAGACAGCCTTGATGAATATTCTGCTACTTTGCGTTCGGTTAATACTATTTTAAATAGTCGTGGATATAATACAGATAGAGAAGGATTTCTCAATGATGGTCCTGCCTTATATGACAGATCTGTAATGATACTTGGTGCGGGTGGAGTAAGCAGAATGCTTTCTTTTGCTGCCGCAGGTGAAAAAGCCAGTAGAATTGCAATCTGGGCAAGAAGGCTTGAACAGGCTGAAAGACTGGCTTTGGATGTGCATAAACTTTATCCTGATCAGATAATAGATGTTTTGAATGATCCAGATGAACTTGAAGGTATTAACTGGGTTCTTCTTCAGGGCACTCCTGCCGGGATGTGGCCACAAACGGGCGAGCTGCCTTTGCCCGAAGATAAAATGCAAAAATTACTTGGTAAAACAATTCAAGTATACGACACCATATATAATCCGGTAGCTACCAGATTGGTTCTGATGGCAAGATCTATGGGAATACCTGCCAGTGGAGGTTTGGGAATGTTATTTGCTCAAGCTCTTGCTGCTCAACGAATATGGCACCCGCAAGCTATATTTAATGAAGATGTGCTTGCTTCAATTCAAGAGTCTCTATCTTCAGAAATTTTCAGGCAATTCCCTACAACAATTGTATTTACCGGATTTATGGGTAGTGGCAAAAGCACAATTGGAGAAAAATTGGCTTCTTATATTAATTTACCGCTGATAGATCTGGATATTGAAATTGAAAAAGACAATGGCAAAACGATAAATCAGATTTTTAATGATTCAGGCGAAGCCGGTTTTAGAAAAAAAGAGTCGGAGATGTTGGAGAAATTTCTTGGGGCTGACAGAAGTCAGATTCTTGCAACCGGTGGAGGCGCACTTATGTCTGATTATAATCAAAAGCTTTTGCGTCAAAAATCGGCTCTTGTTATTTATCTTCAATGTCCACTGCCGGAAATAAGAAAAAGATTAGGACAAGGAAAAGGCCGTCCTTTATGGCAAGATAGTCAAAGTGACGAACTACAAAAATTATATGACCGCAGGCAGGGGATTTATCAGACTGTCGCCGATAGAATAATTTCAGCTGATCAGGATCCCGATCAACTGGTAGCTGCTTTGGCGGCAGACTTAGGATATGGAGGAAAAATGAAATGATTTTAGTCCTTAAACAAGGTACAAACAGAGAAAAGGTTGAGGAAATATGTAAGTGGCTTACAGATAGTTATGGTGTTCAGACCAGTCCTATATATGGAAGTGCAACTACGATAATTGGTCTTGTTGGAGATACTTCGGCTATTGAACTGGAAGCTGTAGAGATGCACGATGCTGTTGAAAGGGCGATGAAGGTTCAAGAGCCATACAAACGTGCAAACAGGAAATTCCATCCTGATGATACTGTTATCAAAGTAGGTAATGTTGATATTGGCAGTAAACAGATTTGTATAGCTGCAGGTCCTTGCTCTGTTGAATCGGAAGATCAAATAAAAATGGTAGCCGCATCAGTTAAAGATTGTGGTGCTTTGATGTTAAGAGGCGGTGCCTTTAAACCTCGCACATCTCCTTATGCCTTTCAAGGCTTAAAAGCTGAAGGCTTGATGTACATGAAAAGAGCACGTTTATCTTCTGGTTTGCCTGTTATTTCAGAAATCACTAATCCCGCTCAGTTAGAATTATTCATGGAATTTGTAGACATTATTCAGGTGGGAACAAGAAATATGCAGAATTTTGAGTTGCTAAAAGAGTTAGGCCGTGTCCGCAAACCTGTTTTACTAAAAAGAGGGTTCGCTAGTACCATAGATGAGCTGCTTATGTCGGCAGAATATATTATGAGTGGTGGCAATCAAGATGTTATTTTGTGCGAAAGAGGAGTTCGAACTTTTGAAACAAGTACAAGAAATACTCTAGATATCAGTGCTGTTCCTGTGTTAAAAAGCAAAACGCATTTGCCCGTTTTTGTAGATCCAAGTCATGCAGGCGGCTTTGCCTGGTTGGTTGAACCTTTAGCAAAAGCTGCTATAGCTGCAGGTGCTGATGGTCTTATTATTGAAGTTCACAATGATCCCAAGCATGCTTTGTCAGATGGACAACAGTCACTTACTCCTGAAGCTTTCGGGGATCTTATGAATAAACTAAGACCTATTGCTGAGGCAATCGGCAGATCACTTTAATAAAAATAGAATTCAAGTTTATATGAAAAAATATGCAAAATCGCAGGAGGTAATTACATGCCGGAATTATTAGCTAAAACATCTGGAGGAGATTATCCTATTGTAATACGTAAAGGTGCTCTGAAAAAGACTGGAGAAATTGCATCTGGTTCATGCAGCGGTAAAAGAGTATGTATAGTCAGTGATGAAAATGTCTGGCCTTTATACGGAAGTATTGTCAGTGAATCTTTAAAATTAAGTGGTTTTGATGTTTTTTCGGCCCTTGTTCCTGCTGGTGAAGCCAGCAAATCTTTTGATCAACTCATTAAATTGTATGAAAAATTTCATGAGTTTTCAATAACCAGATCTGATTTGATTATAGCTTTAGGCGGTGGTGTAATCGGTGATTTGGCAGGATATGCCGCTGCCAGTTGGTTAAGAGGCGTTCCTTTAATACAGATTCCAACAACTTTGCTTGCTCAGGTTGACTCCTCAATTGGTGGCAAAACTGCTATTGATTTGCCTTATGGCAAGAACCTTATCGGAGCTTTTTATCAACCAAGGGCAGTAATAATGGATCCTACTGTGCTTACATCTTTGTCTCGATCCCAGATGTCGGATGGAATGGCAGAGGTTATAAAATATGGATTAATAAGGGATTTAAACTTATTTGAACAGGTTGAAAGCAAAACTTATGATTTGGAATGGATTTTGGAAAGATGTGTTCGTATAAAAATTACCGTTGTAGCTAAGGATGAGCGTGACACTGGTGAACGTATGCTCCTGAATTTTGGACATACTGTTGGTCATGCGATTGAAAAAGTTACCGAATATAAGAGATATACGCATGGTGAGGCTGTTGCTATCGGCATGGTTGCTGCAGCCAGAATTGGTGAATTTACAGGTGATACACCAGAAGGGTTATCAGAAAGAATAAAAAAACTTCTTGAAAAATATCAACTGCCTGTAGAAACAGACATTGGTTACGATCAGTTAATTAAAGCAATAAATGCAGACAAAAAAAATATGGGTTCAAAACTTTACTTCGTATTGCTGCATGATATAGGAGATGCTTTTCTGAAGCCTATGAAAAGAGAACAAATCGAAATGGTAATGCAGGAGGTGCGACCTGATGTCTGATCTTTCCATGAAAGTTGAGCCAGGCATATTATGTGGAAAAATAAACCCTCCTCCTTCAAAGAGTGATGCACACAGGGCAATTATCTGTGCAGCGTTGGCTGGGGAAAATAAATGGCCTGAAGGTCTTGGTAAGATTTTATCAGATGATATATCGGTTACCTTAAAATGCATGAAAGATTTAAGGAACAACTCAAATACTCTGGATTGCGGTGAGTCCGGAACAACTCTTAGGTTGTTGGTTCCTATTACCGCAGCATTAGGGAAGAATATTACATTCACAGGTAGAGGCAGACTTCCTGAAAGACCAATGAAAGAGTATAAAGATATATTTAAAAATCACAATGCAGATGTGTTAATGCCAGAAAACAAAAGTTTACCGTTGACTGTTAAAGGCAAGCTGTCCTCGGGCACTTTTCGCGTTCCTGGAAATATCAGCTCCCAGTATATATCAGGTTTGTTGCTTGCCCTACCTTTAATTGAAGGTGATTCAGAAATAGAAATCAGCAGCAAGCTTGAATCCGCACCATATGTTGATATGACAATTAAGACAATGCTTACTTACGGAGTTCAGGTTAATAAAACTGCTAATGGTTTTTTTGTTGCTGGCGGACAAAAATATATATCTGCAAATTACCAGGTAGAAGCAGATTTTTCTCAGGCTGCTTTTTGGCTTACTGCTTCTTTTGGGGGCAATAAAGTAGATGTTACCGGATTGAATAATTCTTCCATACAGGGTGACAAAGAAATTATAAATTTACTTAAAGATTTCTCTAAAAAGAGGAGAGAGTATACCATAGATGTTTCGCAAATACCTGATCTTGTACCGATTCTTTCTGTGGCGGCAGCTTTGGTTGATGCAAAAACTGAACTTATAAATGGTGCCAGGTTGAGATTAAAAGAAAGTGACAGACTGGCGAGTACTGAAGCTTCACTTACATCAATTGGTGCGGATGTCAGGCAGACTGAAAATGGTCTAATCATTAATGGTGGTAAAAAATTAAAGGGTGGAACCTCTTCTTCATACAATGATCATCGCATTGCTATGGCTCTTGCTATTGCTGCTCTTTTCACTGAAAAAGGTGTGATAATCGAAGGGGCACAGGCTGTTAAAAAATCTTATCCTGATTTTTTTGACAGGTTTAGAGAATTGGGAGGAATTTGCTATGAGCTCGATATGGGGTAATACAATAAAAATCAGCATTTTTGGAGAATCGCATGGTTCAGGCATAGGCGTTGTTATTGATGGTCTACCTCCTGGAATGTCTATTGATGAAGATGATATTCAGAAAATGATGCAAAGACGAGCACCTGGCAGAACCGCATGGTCTACGCCTAGACAGGAAGCTGACAAAGTAGAAATAATGTCAGGTTTTTTTGAAGGCCGTACTACAGGAACGCCATTAGCTGCAATTATCAGGAATACAGATACACGTTCCTCTGATTACAATGAATTAAGAATTAAGCCTAGACCAGGACATGCAGATCTTACCGGTCTGGCCAGATATAAAGGGTTTAATGATCCACGTGGAGGAGGTCATTTTTCTGGTAGATTGACGGCTCCTTTTACTTTTGCAGGAGCAATTTGCAAACAAATACTAGCTAAAAGAAATATTCTTGTTGCTGCCAGAATAGTAGAAATAGCAGGTATTTCTGATTTGCCTGTGGATTATACTGAACCTGATATTGCTTTGTTGCGTGGGTTTGCTGAAAAAAACTTCCCGACTGTTTCAGAAACAGCTGCACAATCAATGCAGCAGGCTGTCTTAAAAGCGAAAGCCGCTACTGATTCTGTGGGCGGAGTTATTGAGGGTGCGATTATAGGCTTGCCGGCTGGCTTGGGCGATCCCATATTTGACGGGGTTGAGTCAAGACTGGCAGGGCTTGTTTATTCCATACCGGCAGTTAAAGGTTTGGAATTTGGTGCTGGTTTTCAAGCTGCTAAGCGTCATGGGTCGCAAAACAATGATGAACCTTTTTTCTCAGAAAAAGGAATTAGATTAAGATCAAATAATAGTGGTGGAGCAGATGGAGGTATAAGCAATGGCATGCCAATAGTTTTTCGGGCTGCTTTTAAGCCTACGGCTTCAATCAGTCTTCCGCAGAGGACAATAAATCTAAAAACCGGACAGGACGAAGAGCTTATTATACATGGTAGACATGATCCGTGTATCGTACCGAGAGCTGTGCCTGTGATTGAGGCGGCTGCAGCAATTTTTGCGCTTGATCTTATTATGGAGTCTGATGGTAAAACATCAGCCTTTAACCCAGAATAAATAAATCAGAAAAATCAAAAACAAACTGCAAATACATCTGAAAGAAGGTGGCTAATATGATGAATTCTGAAAAAGATGGAAAAAATAATGATAAAAGACCTGCTCTTCTATTACTAAACGGGCCAAACCTGAATATGCTTGGAAGACGTAATCCGGATCAATACGGTAGTTTTACTTTAGTAGATGTTGAACAGAGCTGCAAACATCTCGCAGATACTAAAGGCTTTGATTTGTTTTGTTTCCAATCAAATCATGAAGGTCAGCTTATTGACCGCATTCATGAAGCAATAGATTACTGCGATGGTATGCTTATAAATCCAGGTGCTTTTACACATTATAGCTATGCTCTCAGAGACGCAATAGAAATTTGCCCTTTCCCCGTTATGGAAATACATATATCTGATATTTCCAAGAGGGAAGATTTTCGTAAATTGTCAGTTGTAAAAGATGTTTGCTGTGCTCAGGTTGCTGGATTTGGGTTGGATAGTTATAAAATAGGAATTGAACAGCTGATAAGAATAATACAGGAGAAGGAGAACATTCCTTTATGAGTATTAGTCAAAACGAAGAAAATTTAGCACATATTTCTGAATCTTCAACGCAAAACACAGCTGATTTGTCTGAATTGAGAGATCAGATCAGCTTAGTTGATTCGTCTATATTAAAACTTTTTTCTGAAAGAATGCAGATTGCTCGAGATATTGCCAAAAACAAATTAAATAGTCAAAAGCCTGTTTATGATTCCAGGAGAGAGGAAGAATTATTAACCGAGGTTAGAGCAAGATATTCCGGAAGCGATTGTCTTCGCGCGGAAAATCTAATGCGTAGTCTTATGCGGATGTCTCGTGGAGTTCAATACGATTTATTAAGAAATTATGATGAAAATTATGAAATAGGCAAGATTCTGGAATTAGCAAGTACACATTTGCCTGCAATAAAAAGGGTGGTATATCAAGGGGCAGAATCTTCATATTCATCGAGAGCTTGCCGAAAAATGTATCCGGAGGCGAAATTTACTTCTGTTACAACTTTTGCCCAGGCTTGTAGTCTTGTAGTAGAAGGAGCGGCAGATGTAGCTGTTTTGCCATTGGAAAACAGTACAGCCGGAACAGTTGACGATGTGTATGATCTTATGATTGAACACCATTTGTCAATCTGGCAATCTTTAGCTATGCCGATTGAGCATAGATTGATGGCGTTTCCAGGTGTTCAGCTTTCTGATATAAAACAAGTTATATCGCATCCTCAGGCTCTCGCTCAATGTTCAGAAGCAATCAGAAGATATGGCTGGTCGGTGAAAGAATCTCTTAATACTGCCTATGCTGCTGCTTATGCAGCAGAAGGTAAAAACAGTTATACTGCCGCTATCGCCTCAGATGAAGCCGCTGTTAACTATAATTTAACGATTTTGCTGCCGAATTTGTGCAATACTACTCATAACCAAACCAGATTTATTGCTGTTGGCAGACAGACCATTATCACACCTGAAGCGGATAGAATAAGTCTTGTACTTAGATTGCCTCATCAAAGTGGTTCTTTAGCATCTACTCTTGCTCTTTTTGCAGATCGTGGACTTAATCTGAGTAAGATTCAATCAAGACCTGATCCATATCAGCCATGGACTTATCTGTTTTATCTTGACGTAGATTGTCCGGCTAATGATGAAAGAGCATTGTCTGCATTGTATCAATTGAGCAGAGAAATGCCATATTTAAAGCTTTTGGGTTGGTACAATGAAGCTGTTTATTCTGGATCGGAGGATAATAGAAATGATTGATATGGTAAATATCAGTAAAAGCTATCATGGTAAAGTAAGGGCAGTTGATAATTTAAATCTGCAAATAGAGCCAGGTCAAATTTTTGGGTTTCTTGGACCAAACGGGGCAGGCAAAACAACAACAATAAAAATGATGACGGGAATACTTACGCCTGATAATGGAGATATTCTGCTGCACGGAAAAAGTATAATAAATGATCCTCTTAAAGCTAAACGTAGTTTTGGCTTTGTGCCTGACGATCCAAATGTTTTTCCTAGATTGAAAGCAGTGGAATATCTTAAATTTATGGCTGATGCATACAATGTTTCAACAGAACTGAGAATAAAAAGAATAAATGAAATGTCGGTAAGACTAGGCCTGTCGGATGCTTTATCAGATAGGATACAAAGTTATTCACATGGAATGCGTCAGAAATTAATGATAATGGGGGCTCTTATTCATCAGCCTGATATCTGGATTCTGGATGAACCTATGACTGGACTGGATCCTCAGTCTTCTTTCCAGCTTAAAGCAATGATGAGAGAACATGCTGACCAGGGTAAAACAGTTTTCTTCTCAACGCATGTTCTGGAAGTTGCGGAAAAAGTTTGCGATAAAGTTGCTATTATTGATCATGGGCAAATCAGATTTTGTGGCAGTTTATCTGAATTAAAAGATAAATTCAAATCAGATGATTCTCTCGAATCTATATTCTTGGAGATAGTTGCTGCAAAGGAGCAGATGTCATGAAACAATCTTTTTATCTGGCATGGATAATGATAAGGGGGAATGGCATAGCCAGCTTCGGCAGTGATTCCCGCAAGAAGAAGCGTTTTGGCAATATGGCTAGTTTGCTGCTTTTTGTCTTTGTTTTTCTCTATCTTGGTATAATCATGTCCGTTTCAAGCATGGGTTTGTTCAGAGTATTGGCTCCGATGAATCTTGAGACTTTAATCCCGCAGCTTTATTTATCTGCTGCTGTGATTATCTCTTTTTTCTTTGGGGCTATTTATGCTGTAAGTATTTTCTATTATTCATCAGATGTTGAAAAACTATTACCTCTACCGATAAGAGCTGAAACTGTAATCAGTGCCAAAATGATTGTGACAGCTGCATATGTTGAATTATTTGTAATTATGTTTGTTCTCCCAGCTATGGTTGTTTATGGTGCAATAACAAAGGCAAGTTTCTTTTTTTATTTTTTCGTTTTTTACATTTTGCTTTTACTGCCTTTGATTCCTCTTTGTCTTGCTGCCGTGCTCGTCATTCTTCTGATGAGATTAACTTCTTTTGCCCGTAATAAAGACAGATTTAACACTATTTCTGGTATTCTTATAATGGTTATTACACTTGGCATTATGTTCTTTATTCAATCAGCATCCGGCAGATCAGATCGAGATCTTGTATTTTTAATTGAGCAGGGAACTGATAATGTTTCACGCATTGCAACGACAATATTTCCTGGAACAAGTCAAGCCGTTTCGTTACTAATCAATGCAGGTAGATATAATCCACTTAAAGATATTTTTTTGATAGCTGCTTTTTCCGTCTTTTCCTGGGGCTTGATGATTATTGTAGGAAGAGCATTTTATTTCAAAGGGGTTATTGGTCTTTCCTCATCAGCTGCTAAAAGACGTAAAATAACCGAAAATGAATTGTTAGACGCAGGTAAATCAGGAAATTTTTTCTTTACATACATTCTAAAGGATTTAAGGGTATTAGTCAGAACGCCGGTATTTTTTATGAATAATATTCTAATGAATTTTTTGTGGCCGGTATTTTTTGTTATTCCGGTTTTAACCGGTGAAGGAAGTCCCGCTGAGGTATTAAAATCTTTCAGGCAGGCGGGAGCTATGATCGATATGAGTTCGGACAGAGTAATAGCTATTGTTTTTTGCATAGTCTTTGCCCTTGCAGCTTTTGTTTCCGGTACAAATGGTATTGCTTCAAGTGCGATATCTCGGGAAGGTAAGGTTTTTTATATTATGAAAACAATACCTGTATCATATAGTAAACAGCTTATGGCAAAAGTCTGTGCCGGGGCGATAACTGGTCTGGCAGGTGTTTCCATAGCTCTGATTCTTGCTGGTTTGGCTTTCATGCCACCTTTGTGGGTTTTTCTTCCTGTTCTGCTTATACTTCCAGGGGCTGTTATTATGCCTTCTATTGTTGGAATTGTTTTTGATGTTTTGTGGCCAAAATTAAAATGGGATAATGAGCAGAAAGCTGTTAAGCAGAATCTGAATGTGCTTTATGGAATGATATCTTCACTTGCTTTAATAGTTATAGTAGTGGGTCCTGTTTTAATTTTTTCAAGCTTCTGGCCTGTATCTTTGATTATTCTGATAACCTGCAACTGGATATTAAATTTTGCGTTTTATTTTCTGATTAGAAAAAAAAGCAGCAAATATATGTCACAAATAGAAGTATAATCAAAGAAGTGTATTCTTCGTGCTGGAACTAGCATCTCAAGATATGTTATAATTGCTCGTCTGTATAGTCAGAACATATTTCAGGAGGGAAATTCATGGTTGAGCAGAATTTTATCGTTCAGATACGTCAGACTGAAAAAAAAGCTGATGATATAATAGATGCTGCCCGCGCTAAATCAAGGCAGGAAATAGAAAATGCTCGTGAAAAAGTCGAGCAAATGCTGCGGACTGCCCGTGATCAGGCAGAAAAAGAGCAAACTGAAAAAATCGCAGAAACGGAAAAACTTGTTAAAGAGATTGAGAATAATATTGCTGAAAAAGTAATACCTTTAGATGATAAGCAGTTGGATAAAGCTGCTGCAACCGTTGCGGAAAGGATCGTGGAATACTGTGTCGATCGTTAAAATGAGTCGAATAACAGTTGTCGGATTATCAGAAGATAAATCTGATGTAATAGAGAGCTTAATGAATCTTGGAGCCGTTGAGCTTGATGTTGAACAAGAGCTGCCAGATCCTGAAGAAGAAGTAGAACAAGTATTGGAAGATAGTGTTGCTACTTCGGCACATCCGGGCTGGATAGAAGCTCAGATGGGTTTTTACGATGATAGTCAAAATCAGTTAGACAGCGAAGAAAGATTATACTCGAATACTCTGGATATAATGTCGAGACTTGCTCTTGCTATTGAGCAGTGTAAAACCTGGCTTGCTGAAACAGGAAGTGATAAAAAAATATCAGTAGATGATGATACTTTTCTTCTTGCAGCAAGACGGGAAAAGCAGATCATGACGGCTCTTGAAAATTTCGAACAAACAAGAGTGCATCTTGAGGAATTGAAAAACAAAAAATCTCACGAATTACTCCGCTTGGAAATTTTGCTTCCTTGGCGTGGTTTAGATATTGATCTTTCTATTGAAGGAACAACTTCTACAAGGATTTTTTTAGGTAGTCTTGATACTTATGAACAGGTAGAGCAATTATCTGCAGAACTAGACAGAGATGCTCCTGAAAATCATATTGAGATGCTGCGCCAAGATGACGCACATGTTCTGTTGGCTTTGGCTGTATGGCGTCCAAAAGAAGATATTGCACAGTCTGCTTTACGCCGTTTAGGGTTTAGAAGTATGCCTCTTCAAGGTGAAGGTGGCAAAATAGATGAGATGATCAGAGCATCTGAGAATTCCTTGAAGGAATTGGAAAAAGACATCATTAATTGCAAAAAAGAACTCGATAAATTGGCTGAATCGAAAAATGATTTTGGTTTATTGCATGACTTTTATCTGATAAGAAGTGAAAAAATAAAGGCAATCGGTGAAATATCGGGCAGCAGAAGTACTTTCTGGTTGACCGGGTGGATTCCTACCAAACTGGTTGCGAGTGTTGAAAAAAAATTAAAAAACAAATATATGCTGGCAATTGAAAACAGGCAAGCAGATAAAAATGAGGAGCATCCAATACTTTTAAAGAATCCTGGAGTAGTAAAACCTTATGAAGTCGTCGTAGAAATGTTTAGTGCACCTTCTGTTAAAGATATTGACCCCTCACCTTTGCTTGCTCCTTTTTTCTTTTTCTTTTTTGGGATGATGCTCAGCGATGTCGGTTATGGGTTGGTTCTAACTGTGCTTTGTGGACTTTTGATCTGGAAATTTAAGGTTAAAGGTGAATTGGCTAGAATGTCCAAAATGCTATTCATCAGCGGAATTGGATCTATTATATGGGGCTTTGTTTTCGGTGGTTTCTTTGGCAATATGCTGACAACTCTAAGTGATGGAAAAATAAACATGCCGTCTCTTTGGTTTAATCCAATGGATGATCCCACTAAGCTAATGATATGGAGTATGATTTTTGGTGTTATCCATCTTTTTGCAGGTATGGGCGCCAGAATCTATATGCTTTATAGATTGGGAAAACTTAAAGATGGACTTCTTGATGTTGCTCCCTGGTATTTAATAATAATCGGACTAGGATTGATGCTAGGCGGCATCGGTGGTTCTGCGGGCATGTATACTGCACTTGCAGGTGCACTTGTTTTACTTCTTTTTGGTGGCAGAGAGGCCAAAAATCCGATTATGCGTTTGTTAAAAGGTCTTATTTCAATTTATAATATTACGAGTTATTTCAGTGATATTCTTTCATATACCAGAATTCTTGCTCTTGTGCTTGCAACCAGTGTTATAGGAATGGTAGTTAACCTTCTAGGTTTTCTGCTTGGACCGACTCCTGGCGGTATAATTCTTTTTATCGTTGTCGCTATTTTAGGACATTCGCTTAATCTTGCATTATCGGCATTGTCGGCATATGTTCATACAAGCCGTCTGCAATATGTTGAGTTTTTTGGTAAATTCTATGAAGGAGGAGGTCGACTCTGGAAACCATTGCAAATCAAAACAAAGTATACAGAGCTGGTTCGCAAGGGTTGATTTTTTGAATATAAATTTTAATTGTAAAAAAAATTAGTATAATTAGAAAGATACATAATAGGAGGAATATTTTATGAGTGATTTTATTTCTTTGTTGGGTCCGGTTTTAACTATGCTGGCAGGTGCCTTAGCGGCTCTTTTGCCTGGAATTGGTTCAGCCAGAGCTGTAGGTAGAGTTGGCGAAGTTGCAAGTGGTGTTTTGACTGAAGATCCAAGTAAATTTGGTAAATTGCTGATTTTACAGGCTTTGCCCGGAACACAGGGCATTTATGGGCTGCTCACATGGTTTATGATTATGCTTAGCTCTAATATGCTAACTGGTAATATGGATCTTAGTTGGCAGAGAGGTTTTGCATATCTGATGGCTGCATTGCCAATTGCAATAGTAGGCTATTACTCAGCCGTTTATCAAGGTCGCGTTTCTGAAGCGGGTGTGGCTCTGGTAGCTAAAAGACCTGAAGAACAGTCAAAAGCTATGGTTATGTCAGCAATGGTAGAGACATATGCTATTCTTGCATTGCTTGCTTCTGTTCTTTCGGTGCTTAACATCAACTGATTTTTTATAGTGTTAAATCAAATTATTCTGATAATGTTTTTATTTTTGTATAAAACGAATTCAGATATTTAATAATCTTTGATTTCAAAGATGAAGGAAAGGAGCTATTTCTTTGGACGGTCTAAAATCAATACAGGATCGAATCCTGGAACAGGCTCGCGAGAAAGCGGAAGAAATAGAAACTGCTTCCTTGGAGCAGTGTAATGAAATCATTAAAGAGGCAGAGGCAGAGTGTGCAGCTATACTGTCTGAGGCGAGGGAAAAGGCTGATGCTCAGGCGCAAGCTATGATAAACAGGGCAAGAAGTCTAGCCGCAATGGAAGAACGAAAAAACAATTTGCAGCAGCGTCAAAAATTGATTGATACAGTTTTAGGCAAAGCACTCGAAAATGTTTGCAAACTTTCTTCTGATAAAAAACTAGAATTATATAAAAGCATGATCAATACTGTAGGTGCTGAAAAAGGAATCATAACCTTAGCCAGTAAAGATTTGGCCTTGGCCGAGTCTTTAATAAACAGTATAGGACAGAGTTTTGAAATATCAGATAAGGCAGGAATTTTTGCTGGTGGTTTAATCTTAAGACGTGACAAAATTGAAGACAATCTGACTTTTGATCTGATTGTGCGCAATAACAGACCCCAGCTTTCAGCATTGGCTGCAAAGGCATTGCCTCAGGATCTTGTAAGTGATAAAAAGGAGTAAGGCTGTTTATGAGTGGAGATAAATCCAAACAAAAAACGGCAGTTAACCCTGATGATTATGGTTATGCTACCGGCAGGATTAGAGCTCTTGAGGCAAGTTTGATGTCGCAGGCAGATTTGGCGAGACTTTTTGAAATGCGCCATCAAGACGACATAATAAGGTTAATGCAGGAAAAGGGTTATATTAATGCCGCAATAGAGGAAGCCCTTAAAAACAAATCTATACAAACGTATGAAATTGTGCAGCAGATCATTCCTGACGATAAACTCATGGAAGCTATTTTATTGTTTAATGACTGTCATAATCTAAAAGTCATTCTAAAGTATCTTTCTACATGGTGGACTAATGCTTCCGGCGTTGAAAAAACAGAGGATTTGCCTGAATCTGATTCAGCTTTGGCACATCAGGGTCTTAAGGATTTGTGGCGTGAGCCTGCTTTGGTCGAACCGGTAAAACTATTCCGTGCAGTTAGAGATCGTAAAAAAGATCAATTGCCGGAGTGGCTTTATGAATTGGCTCTATCTGGTGCACAATGTTATCTAAAAACTTATGATGCAGGCAGTGTCGATATATTGATTGATAAAGCTGCTTGGTCAAAGGCAATGGTATTGGCCGAAGAATTAGGCAATGATTTTTTTAAGGGTTATCTGATCTTGAAACAAAATCTGCTTAATCTGGAAATTTTGCTTAGATGCCGTAATTTGCATACAGGGAAAGATTATCTGAAAAAAGCCTTGCTTCCGGTGCCCGGTATTTTGGAAAATGACTGGCTTGATGCATACGATTACGATAGTGATATGCTAGCGGCAATGACAAAGCAATTAGAGATGAATGGTAAATACTCTTTTAAAGAAATAGAAAAAATTATTAAGGAACAGGGAAAGGGAAATATCTCTACTGTTTATAATAATGCTGCTGATATGGCAATATTTGATTGGATAGGACGGGCTTCTTTGGTGTTAAGAGGACCCGAAGTTCCTTTAGCATATTTGCTGCGAAGAGAACTGGAAATAAAAAATATCAGGATAGCATATACTTGTCTGCGTAACGGGATATCTTCTGCACAGGCTCGTGAACTTGCAAGAGCTTCAGTTTGATATTAAGGAGTGTAGCTAATGTATAAAGTCGGTGTTATAGGCGACCGCGATAGTGTAATTGGTTTCAGAGCAATAGGGATGACAGTTTTTGATACTGAATTATCTGAAGAAGCAGGAAACTACCTTAATCAGATGGTTCGTGAAAATTATGCTGTTGTTTTTATAACTGAGAAATTGGCCGAAGATAATATGGAATTGATCCGAGAGCTAAGAAACCAAAAATTACCGGCTGTAATTCCGATTCCATCGATTACAGGCAGTACAGGTTTGGGAATGAAACAAGTAAGAGAATCAGTCAAAAAAGCCGTAGGTATGGACATTTTTGCTGCTTCTGAAGATGAATAAGATAAAATGCAACTTAGATTTTTTGAAAGCAAACAGTGAGATTTTGATAATACGCCGGAGTTGAATCTGTTTAAGACTGGACTCGGCAGCATGAGGAGTGAAATAATGAAAAGCACTATTCAGGGCAGAATCGTCAAGGTATCCGGCCCACTCGTAATAGCTGAAGGTATGCGTGATGCTGAAATGTTCGACGTGGTACGTGTTTCAGACAAAAAGCTGATCGGTGAAATAATCGAAATGCACGGTGACAGGGCTTCGATTCAGGTATATGAAGAAACAGCCGGTCTAGGTCCGGGTGAGATTGTTGAATCAGAGGGAGCTCCTTTATCGGTTGAGCTGGCTCCGGGTTTGATCAGTCAGATTTTTGATGGAATACAGAGACCTTTGGAGAGGATAAAAGAACAAGCTGGCAGTAATATTGCCAGAGGTGTTTCTGTAGCTTCACTTGATCGGGAAACTTTATGGGAATTTGTTCCTGCGGTAAATGTTGGCGATAAGGTTGAAGCGGGTGATATTATTGGTACAGTTCAGGAAACAGAGCTTGTTTTACATAAAATACTTGTGCCTTATGGGATTAAAGGAACGATTCAAAAAATAGCTTCAGGTGAATTTAAGATCACCGATACAATATCCGTAATTTCTCTTGAAAATGGTGAATCCAAGGAAATAACAATGATGCAGAAGTGGCCTGTACGAAGAGGAAGGCCATATCTTGAGAAAATTGCTCCTGATGAGCCTTTAATGACAGGTCAAAGAGCGATAGATACAATGTTTCCTATCGTAATGGGTGGAACTGCAACTATTCCCGGACCTTTTGGCAGTGGGAAGACTGTTGTTCAGCATCAGCTTGCCAAATGGTCTGCTGCAGACATAGTAGTATATATCGGTTGTGGTGAACGTGGTAACGAAATGACTGATGTTCTTCGTGAGTTCCCGGAATTGATGGATGCCAAATCGGGTTATTCTTTGATGAAAAGAACAATTTTGATTGCCAATACATCAGATATGCCGGTTGCAGCTCGCGAGGCTTCGATTTACACAGGAATAACTATTGCTGAATATTTCCGGGATATGGGATATTCAGTTGCAATTATGGCAGATTCTACATCACGTTGGGCAGAAGCCTTGCGTGAAATGTCAGGCCGTCTTGAGGAAATGCCCGGTGAAGAAGGATACCCTGCATATCTGGGGTCACGCTTAGCTAATTTCTATGAAAGAGCAGGTTGTGTTCATTGCCTTGGAAAAGAAAAACGTATTGGTGTTTTGACAGCAATAGGTGCTGTTTCTCCTCCGGGCGGAGATCTTTCTGACCCTGTTGCTCAGTCTACTTTGCGTATAGTAAAGGTTTTCTGGGGTCTTGATTCTGCTTTAGCATATAAGCGTCATTTCCCTGCTATTAACTGGCTTAACAGTTACTCACTTTATGCCGATAAGGTAGGACAATGGATGGATCGCAATATAACTGCCGGCTGGAGTAATTTGCGAGCAGATCTGCTAAAATTACTTCAAGACGAAGCAGAATTAGAAGAAATTGTCCGATTAGTCGGGCAGGATGCTTTATCTGTTTCTGATCGTCTTAAGCTTGAGGCTGCCCGTTCTATGCGTGAAGACTTTTTGCAGCAGGATTCCTTTGATGATATAGATACATACTGTTCTTTGAACAAACAGCATAAAATGCTTTCTATTATGATGAAATTTTATTATGATGGCACGAAAGCATTGGAGCGTAATGCTTCCTTTAAAGATTTGTCAGGTATACCTGTCAGATATGACATAAGTCGTTTTAAATCTCTGCCTGAGGATAAGGTAGATGCCGCTTATGAGCAGATGAATAAAGATCTGTCTGAGCAGATAAATGCAATAATACCTCAGGGGGTGAGATAATGGCTAAGGAATATCGTACAATCGAGGAAGTTGCTGGTCCGCTGATGCTGGTTCAGCAGGTGAGTGGAGTTAAATATGATGAGCTAGGAGAAATTGAATTGCCTACGGGTGAAATAAGGCGCTGTAAAGTTCTTGAGGTTAATGGTACAGATGCTTTAGTTCAGCTTTTTGAGAGTTCTCTGGGAATAAATGTTGAACAAAGTAAGGTGCGCTTTTTGGGCAAAGGTCTTGAACTGGCTGTGTCTCCCGATATTCTGGGTAGAGTTTTTGACGGCATGGGACATCCTACTGATGGCGGACCGGAAATTATTCCTGAAGCGATGCTTGATATTAACGGACAACCAATGAATCCGGCTGCGCGCGATTATCCCAATGAGTTTATACAAACAGGGGTTTCAGCAATTGACGGTTTGAACACCCTTGTAAGAGGGCAGAAATTGCCAATATTTACAGCATCTGGTTTGCCACATTCGCAGTTGGCAGCCCAGATAGCCCGTCAGGCAAAAGTTCGAGATGGCTCAGGTAAATTTGCGGTTGTTTTTGCTGCTATGGGAATTACTTTTGAGGAAGCGGACTATTTTGTAAGTGATTTCCGTAAAACCGGAGCAATTGATAGAACAGTAATGTTTATGAATTTAGCAAATGATCCTGCTATTGAGCGTATTTCTACGCCGAGAATGGCTTTGACTGCCGCTGAGTATCTGGCCTTTACTTTAGATATGCATGTTCTTGTTATCATGACAGATATCACTTATTATGCGGAAGCCTTGAGAGAAGTCTCTGCTGCACGTAAAGAAGTTCCGGGAAGAAGGGGCTATCCTGGTTATCTTTATACCGACCTTGCTACTATGTATGAACGCGCCGGCAGACAGCAGGGAAAAAATGGTTCTATTACACTTGTTCCAATATTAACAATGCCTGATGATGATAAAACGCATCCTATTCCCGATTTGACAGGTTATATCACAGAAGGGCAGATCGTTCTTAGTCGTGAATTGTATAGAAGAGGTATCAGACCACCAATAGATGTTATGCCTTCATTGTCTCGTTTAAAAGATAAAGGTATAGGTGAAGGTAAAACCAGAGCCGATCATGCCAATACAATGAATCAGCTTTTTGCTGCTTATTCACGAGGTAAAGATGCAAAAGAACTGCAGGTTATTTTGGGAGAAGATGCTTTATCAGAAGTAGACAGAATATATGCAAATTTCGCAGATGCTTTCGAAACTGAATATATATCACAAGGTTTTGAAACAGACCGGACGATTCTTGATACTTTGCAAACTGGCTGGAAACTTTTGTCCATGCTCCCACGCACTGAGTTAAAAAGAGTTAAGGAAGCATTTATAGAACAGTATTACGGGAAGGACTGAGCAAAATGGCAAAACGTCAGGTCAATCCAAATCGTATGGAGCTGCTTCGTCTGAAAAAACAACTTGTTACTGCCAGACGAGGTCATAAAATGCTTAAAGATAAAAGAGATGAACTGATGAGGCAATTTCTGGAGATAGTTAAAGCTAATCAGGTTTTAAGGAAAAGAATGGAAAGTCTTTTGGCTGCAGCCAATAAGGATATGGTTGTGGCAAGGGCTGTTATCGATCCTCCTGTTCTGGAATCTGCCTTGATGTCTGGTCGTGAGAGTTTATCTCTTGATATAGATACGAGGAATGTTATGAGTGTAAAAGTGCCTGTTTTTTCATCTCGTTTTGAACTTAGCGGTCTTCAGGAAACTTTACCTTATAGTATGGCTTCGGTAGGTGGAGAACTGGATCAGGCAATAATTGCCTTACAGGAAGCCTTGCCTGTAATGATCGAACTGGCAGAATCTGAAAAAACTGCCCAGCTTCTTGCTGATGAAATTGAAAAAACAAGAAGACGCGTCAATTCTCTTGAATATGTAATGATTCCTGAACTGCAGGATAGTATCAGATCAATCACTATGAAAATGGATGAAAATGAAAGAGGAAATTTAACACGATTAATGAAAGTAAAGGATATGATTGTAAATCAGGCCATTGAAAAGGCAAGACAAAGGGATGAAGCAGCCGAAATTTTGGAACAAGCCTAAACAGTTTTTTCGTGTTATTCATAATTAAACATTAAAATTGATTTGAGGAACATTATATTTGACATGGTATTTTTTATATAGCAAATATTCTAAAGTTAAAAGGAAGTTGTTAGCAAGATTTTTTCTAAAGCAACTTCTTTTTTTCTATATTTTTTCAAGTAGAATTGATTGACAAGCTAAAATATTACAGTTATAATAGCACAATGCTTTATCGATTTAGCTAGGTGAAGTGATAAAGTGAAGAAGATTTATTTGATATAATAGTTATTAAAGATTAATTTTAGAATAAATTAAGTAGAAATAGTTTCGAAATAAAGAATAACAGACCATTTTTGAAGCAGATGGAGGTTTATTATGGGACAGTGGAAATTTCACACGCCGGAAGGTGTCATGGATTATTTGCCGCAGGAATGCAAAAAGAAAAGAGATCTTGAGGCTATAATTAGATCCGTTTTCAGTAAACGGGGTTATGATGAAATCGAAACTCCCGGGTTCGAATTTTATGATGTTTATGCTGGTACAACTAATTTTACTTTGCAAGAAAATCTTTTTAAGTTTTTTGATCATAAAGGCCGTATTTTATGTTTGCGATATGATGGTACAGTACCTGTTGCAAGATTTGCCGCTACAGTATGCAAAGAGTCAAAGACTCCACTAAGATATTCCTACCTTGGTAATATGTACAGGTTTAACGAGTCTGGAGGGGGGCGGCAAAGAGAGTTTACACAAGCAGGTGTTGAATTGCTTGGCTGTAAAAGTGCGGAGGCTGATGCTGAAATAATTGCTACTGCTATTGAATCGGCACAAGCTTTAGGCATCAAGGATTTACAGGTTTCTATCGGACAGGTTAGCTTTTTTAAAGGGCTTGTTACCAGATGGAAGTTAAATGAAGAACAGGCAGAACAGCTTCAGTATATGATAGACGCTAGAGAAACTGTTGCACTTGATGAATTAATTAGCCAATTAGAGCTGCCGGCAGGAGATAAAGAAATTTTGGATTTGATGACTTCTGCAGATGGGAATCCTGATGTTATAAAAAAGCTACTTGAAATGGTTGATTATGAAGAGTGCAGAGAGGCATTATTTAATCTGCAAAAGGTGTTGGAAATTTTATCGGAATATTCGATGACGAGGTATATTTCTGTAGATCTGGGTATGTTGCAAAGTATTAATTATTATTCTGGAATAATATTTAAAGGTTTTACATACGGTTTGGGTTTTCCTCTTTTTAGTGGTGGTCGTTATGATCAGGTAGTGTCTGCCTTTGGACGTGATCTTGCGGCTACGGGTTTTTCTATAGGGATTAATTTTGTAATGACAGCTCTTAGACGGCAAGGAAATGAGACGAATTCTTTAGATCATATTATAAGACTGATTTATGAACCAGTACAACGTAAAGAGGCTTTATTAAAGGCTTCTATATGGCGCGAAAAAAATTTGAGAGTTATTTGTGAGTCTTCTGCTGACTATAAAGCCGATTTTGAACAAGGATCGATAAAAGGAACAAAAACAATAAATCTGGAAACCTTAAAACTTTTAGCAAGCGAAAAATCTGTCGTGGTTAGAATTAAAGAAGACAACTCGATTGAACTTTTGGAAGATGGGGGAAGTATATAATGAATGAAATACTTACTATTGCTCTTTCTAAGGGGAGACTGGCCGATCAGGCAATAGAATTACTTGAAAAAGCCGGCTATAATTGTGATGCGGCTAAAACCAAATCCCGTCGTCTTATTCTTGAGGACGAAAGCACTAAAATGCGCTTTATAATGGCAAAACCTGCAGATGTACCTACTTATGTAGAATACGGAGCTGCAGATATTGGAGTTGTTGGAAAGGATACATTGCTGGAAGAAGGCAGGCAGCTTTATGAAGTAATAGATTTAGGGTTTGGAGCTTGCCGGATGTGCGTATGTGGACCCAAATCGTTAATAGGTAAATTAGATCAGATACCGAATAAGAGAATAGGTACAAAATACCCTCAGATAGCACGGGATTATTTTGAAATTAAAAAGCGCGAAAGTGTAGAAATAATTAAGTTGAACGGTTCGGTCGAACTTGCACCTTTAATAGGTCTTGCAGATATTATAGTCGATATTGTTGAAAGTGGCAGAACTCTGGAGGAAAACGGTCTTACCGTGCTGGAAACTATTGCTCCGATAAGTGCAAGGATGATTGTAAATAGAGTTAGTATGAAGATGAAAGCAGATAGAATAAACCCTATGATTCAATCTGTAAAGAAACAATTGTCAGGAGGTCAGAATCAATGACCGGCAATATTAAAATAATAAATACCGACAGAAAAGAGCTTGCTGCCATAACGGAAAAGCTAGGTATGAGAGGGAAAATGGATCTCCAACCGGTTATAAAATCTGTTGAGGAAATAATAAAACAGGTTAAAAACAGGGGCGATTCAGCAGTTTCTGAATATACAGAAATGTTTGATAAAATAGCTGTTCAGCCTTCTGAAATGCGTGTGCGGGAAATTGATATAGGTAAAGCTCTTGATCAAATATCTATTGATTTGCTGGATACGATAAAGCAGTCTGCGAATAATATTCACATCTTTCATGAGGCACAGCTGCCGCAAAATATAAAAATAGACACTTCTTTTGGTGGATATACAGGTCTGATACATCGCTCTTTAGATACTGTGGGTATTTATGTTCCGGGGGGAAGTGCCCCTCTAATTTCCTCAGTGTTGATGCTTGCAATACCGGCAAAAGCTGCTGGTGTCAAACGAATTGTAATGTGTACACCTCCGAGCGCCGATGGTAGCATTAATTCTGCTGTGCTGGCTGCTGCTTCGGTCGCCGGTGTAGATGAAATATACAAAGTAGGTGGAGCTCAGGCAATTGCTGCGATGGCATATGGAACAGAGACCATACCTGAGGTAGATAAAATATGCGGTCCTGGAAATATTTATGTAAATACTGCTAAGAGACTTGTTTACGGTCATTGTGACATCGATATGTTTGCAGGACCAAGTGAAATACTTGTTATTGCCGATAGTTCTGCAGATCCTGATTTTGTAGCGGTTGATCTGCTTTCACAGTCTGAGCATGATCCTCTTTCTTCTAGTATTCTCCTTACAGATCAGCCGGAACTTGCAAGGAAAGTATCAGATTCAATTGATAAAAGAGTTGCTGCCATGCCCAGAAAATCAATACTGGAACAGTCATTGCACGATTATGGAGCAATCATTGTAGTTCCAGATATTTCAACTGCAGTGGATTTTGCAAATGAGCTAGCTCCTGAGCATTTGGAGTTATGCCTTGAAAATCCTGAAAAGTGGCTAAAAAGGATAAGGAATGCCGGAGCAGTTTTTATTGGCAACTATAGTCCTGAACCTTTAGGGGATTATTTTGCTGGACCTAATCATGTATTGCCTACGAGCGGCACTGCAAGATTTTTTTCGCCTCTAAATACAAATGATTTTATCAAAAAAATAAGTCTTATTAATTATACCCAAAAAGATTTGGAAGTCTGTTGGAAAAAAATAGCAGATTTTGCAGAAGCTGAGCAACTGCCAGCCCATGCTGATGCTGTCAGAGCAAGATTTGGTGAAGATATATATAAAGAATGAGGTAGAGGATTAAAGCAAATATTTCTTTAGTTCAGACAAATATTTTTATCAGGAGGGAATAAAGTGCAATTTTCAGAAAACAGTAAAATTACTGACTCAAATAAAAATTCGCTTGAAAAAAATGATGCCAGGCGTTTCTGGACAAGTAAAACGGCAGGGCTTGTACCGTATATTCCAGGAGAACAACCTCGTGGTAAAAAATTTATTAAACTAAATACCAATGAAAATCCTTATTCACCACCTGAAGAAGTGATAAAATCTGTTCAAGAGTTTTCTTTTGATAGTTTAAGGCTATATCCTGATCCAACAACTCTTGATTTGCGTAAATCTATTGCCGATTATTTTGGTGTATCTACAGAAAATGTATTTGCCGGAAACGGTTCTGATGAGGTGCTTGCTTTTGCTTTTAAGGCTTTCTTCGATAAAAATGAGCATCAGGTTGTTTTCCCTGATATTACCTACAGTTTTTATCCGGTGTATGCAGATTTTTTTGAATTGAACTGGCAAACTATACCTCTAAATGAAAATTATGAAATAAATATTGCTGATTATTGTCAACAAGAAAAAGCTGTTGTTTTGGCTAATCCAAATGCACCAACCGGTGTTGCCTTAACACTTTACGATATAGAATGTATAGTAAAGGCGGATCAAAACCGTTTGGTTATAATCGACGAAGCATATGTGGATTTCGGTGCGGAATCTGCAGTTCAGCTCTTATCTGAATATGACAATCTTTTAGTAATACAGACTATGTCAAAATCAAGATCTCTTGCAGGTATGCGCATAGGATACGCAATAGGTGATGCTGCTTTAATAGAAGGATTGCAACGTGTGAGAGATTCTATAAATTCATACACTTTGGACACAATTGCTCAGAAAGCAGGAATTGCTGCAATAAATTCTTCTGATTGGTTTGAGATTACTATTAGCAAAATAATTAAAACAAGAGAGAAGGTAAAAAGAGAACTTGAGAAAATTGGTTTTGAAGTATTGCCTTCCAAGGCAAATTTTCTTTTTGCCAGGCATTCTGTTATCGAAGCACAATATATATATGATAAGTTAAGAGAGGCAGGAATACTTGTTCGCTATTTTAATAAAGAAAGAATAAATCAATTTTTGAGAATAAGTATAGGTACAGAGGATGATATGAACATTTTTATCGAAAAAATTGCAAAAATTATCGAATAATAATTGTAAAACGGATAAATTATGCATGATATTATTTCTTTGTGAATTTGTTTGTGGTCATACCTGCATTAGTCTATTATAATTAGAAATGATTGCTATTCACGAATAAACAATCAATAAGATCGGGAGGTTATCATGAGACAAGCAAAATTAAGTCGCCAAACACTGGAAACACAAATAGAAGTTTCGGTTGTTCTTGACGGTTCAGGTAAATCTGAGATTAAGACCGGCATTGGCTTTTTTGATCATATGCTGATTCTTTTGGCAAAGCATGCCAGTATTGATCTTTTTATAAACGCCGTCGGTGATTTAGAGGTTGATGGACATCATACGGTTGAGGACACCGGTATAGTTCTGGGACAAGTAATCGCCAGAGCATTGGGTGACAAGAGAGGTATTCAAAGATATGGCAATGCAATTGTACCAATGGATGAAGCTTTAACAGAAGCTGTACTGGATCTCTCAGGGAGACCTTTTCTTGTTTTTGATGCAAATTTCTCATCTTCCTTGATAGGTGACTTTGATACTCAAATGACAGAAGAGTTTTTTCGTGCTCTTGCTTTCAATGCCGGCATGACGCTTCATTTGAATTGTCGATATGGTAAGAATGATCACCATAAAGCCGAAGGCTTGTTTAAGGCTTTTGCTCGTGCTTTACGTGCTGCTGTTAGCATAGATTCGCAAAATTCACAACAGATACCAAGTAGTAAAGGTGTTTTATAATTTTTTTTATTAGCAGGAGGAATAATTATGCTGATTAACGACACTTCATTTATCGATCTACCGTTATTTATCAAGGGAAAAGTCAGGAATGTCTATGATCTTGGGGACAAGCTTCTTATAGTTGTTACTGATCGTGTTTCTGCTTTTGATGTTGTTTTTGATGAACTGATTCCAGATAAGGGCGTTGTTTTGAACAGTATTGCTGCTTTCTGGTTTAACTATACAAAAGATCTGATTCCAAATCATGTTATTTCTACTGATCCTTCAGAGTACCCTGCAGGTTTATCAAAATTCAAAAATGAGCTTAAAGGACGTTCCATGCTTGTTCGCAAAATAGATATGCTCCCGGTTGAATGTATTGTCAGAGGATATCTCGAAGGTTCGGCACTCAAAGAATACAATAAGGACGGTACTGTCTGTGGTGTTAAACTTCCTGATGGATTAAAACAAGGAGATAAGTTGCCTGAGCCGATGTTCACTCCTTCTACAAAAGCTGAAAGTGGACACGACATTAATATTACTTATGAAGAACTGATTGAAATAACCGGTGCTGAAATGGCTCAGAATCTGAAAGATAAGAGTCTTGCTTTATATAATAAAGCAGCTGATTATGCTGAAAGTGTAGGCATTATTTTGGCAGATACAAAATTTGAGTTTGGACAGGAAAATGGTGAACTGGTTGTTGCTGATGAGATTTTCACACCAGATTCGTCAAGATTCTGGGACAAAGCCGAATGGCAGCCTGGAAAAGCTCAAAAAAGTTTCGACAAACAGTATCTGCGTGAATGGCTGGAAACTCTGGATTGGGATAAAAATCCACCTGCTCCGGCACTGCCTGAAGAAGTTATTGAAAAAACATCAATAAAATATAAAGAAGCATATCAGCGTCTTACAGGTAAGGATTTGGCATGATTTCTATTATTGATTACGAGATGGGAAATCTCGGAAGTGTCGCTAAGGCACTAGCATTTTTAGGTGCAGAAGTCGCTGTTACAAATGACCCAGGAGAGATATCAAAAGCTGATGCTGTGATTTTGCCTGGTGTTGGTGCAATGGAGTACGCATATAATAATTTGAAAAAGACTGGTATGGATAAAGCTGTATTGGAGTCAATAAACACCGGACGTCCTTTTTTGGGGATTTGTTTAGGCATGCAATTGATGTTTGAAAGTAGTGAAGAAGGCAATGCCAAAGGATTGGCTGTAATTCCCGGCAGGGTACGCAGATTTGAAAAGCATCCTGGATTGAAAATCCCTCATATGGGCTGGAATAGTCTACAGGATTGCTCAGATGACCTTCTTATTCCAAACCAGTACTACTATTTTGTGCACTCATACTACTGTCAGCCTGAAGATAATAATTGTATTGCTGCTTCTAGCAGTCATGGACAGGTTTTTACTGCTGCAGTAAGACACAAAAACATGCTATTAACTCAATTTCATCCTGAAAAAAGTGGTAATGCCGGACTAACTTTGTTAAAGTCATGGCTTGATAAAGAGGTATATTTAAAATGATAATTTATCCTGCAATTGATTTACTTGGTGGACGTTGTGTAAGACTTCGTCAAGGCGATTATAATCAGGTTACTGTTTATAATGATAATCCAATTGAAATGGCAAAGCAGTTTGTAGATGCAGGTGCTGAGTGGATACATGTGGTAGATCTTGACGCAGCCAAAACCGGAGCTCCTGTACATGCTCGTCTTATATGTGAAATACGCCAGCAAACAGGTGTTCATATACAGACGGGTGGAGGTATACGTAATATTTCACACCTGAAAACCTTAATTGAGGATTATGAAATTGATAGGGCTGTACTTGGTACCGCTGCGGTAAGAGACCGCAAGTTTACATTAGAGGCATTGAAAAAATTTGGAAATAAAATAGCGATTGGAATCGATGCTAGAGACGGCGAGGTTAGTGTTTCCGGCTGGACGCAAGGTAGTGGTATAAGTGCGGTTGATCTGGCAATGGATATGGCGCAGGCAGGTGCACAAAATATAATATATACTGATATATCTCGTGACGGAATGTTAACAGGCCCTGCTTTGGAAGGCACAAAAATAATGGTGGAAAAAACAGGTCTGAATATAATTGCTTCTGGTGGGATAAGCAATATTGAAGACATAAAAGCAGTTGAGAAAACAGGTGCTTCCGGTGTAATAGTCGGAAAAGCCATTTATGAGGGAAAGGTGAGTCTCGAGCAATGTTGGCAAAAAGAATAATTCCTTGTCTTGATGTAAAGGGCGGCCGTGTGGTTAAAGGTATAAATTTTATTAATATTCGTGATGCGGGAGATCCTGTTGAAATAGCTAGGGCATATAATGAATCAGGCGCAGATGAGCTTGTTTTTCTTGACATTTCAGCAACTTTGGAAGAGCGCGGAACGATGATTGACGTTGTAAAACAGGTTGCTGCACAGGTGTTTATACCTTTTACCGTAGGTGGAGGCATAAGAACATTGGAGGATATCAGAACTATTCTCCAGGCTGGTGCAGATAAGGTTTCTTTAAACTCATCGGCTGTTGCAGAACCTCAGCTTATTACTGAAGCTTCTCAGAGGTTCGGCAGTCAGTGTATAGTAGTTGCTATTGATGTTCGACAAAGAAGTGATGGCAATTATGAGGTAATGGTTGCAGGTGGAACAAAGCAAACTGGTCTGGAGGCTGTTGAGTGGGCTAAACAAGCTGAAAAGCTTGGTGCCGGCGAAATACTTTTGACAAGTATGGAAAAAGACGGGACAAAATCAGGATATGACATAGAAATTACAAGAAAAATAGCAGACGCTGTTAATATACCGGTGATAGCCTCTGGTGGAGCGGGTTGTCTTGAAGATTTTTATGATGGAATAGTTTCTGGAGGCGCAGATGCTGTTCTTGCTGCCAGTCTTTTTCATTTTGGAGAAATAAAAGTAAACAACCTAAAAAATTATTTGGCATTAAGAGGTATTTCTATAAGAAAATTTGATAATCACATGCAGACACAATCTGCTGATGTCAATAGTACTCTTGACTTGCCCCTGCCTGTTGAGATTGAAACAGTGAATTGGAAATTTTTCAAAAAAGATAATCAAGATTTGCTGACAGCAGTAGTTAGAGACTATTTGTCAGGAGAGATATTAATGGTTGCATGGTTGAATTGCCTTGCCTGGGAAAAGAGCTGTAAAACAGGTCTCATGCATTATTATAGCCGCAGTCGTGACAAGCAGTGGCTTAAGGGAGAATCTTCGGGGCATTTCCAGCAAATAAGAGCAGTTCATGTTGATTGTGATGGCGATACGATTCTCGTTGATGTATTACAATTGGGCAATGCCTGTCATACAGGTGAGCACTCTTGTTTTTTTAGATCACTTAAGGATTTTGCAAAAGCCAGAACAGATATTATCGATTAAGTTGCCTGAAATGATTATTCTGTCTATAATGACAAGATGTTTATAGAAAAGAGAGGAAATGTGCATGAGTAACATAGGCAAAATTCTTGATGAATTATATGAAGTAGTCCTTGACCGTAAAGAAAATCCTAAAGAAGGATCCTATACAAATTATCTTTTAAACAAGGGGATTGACAAAATCTGCAAAAAAGTTGGAGAAGAGTCTGCCGAAGTTATCATTGCGGCTAAAAATAATTCAAAAGAGGAAATTATTTACGAAGCATCCGACTTGCTCTATCATCTAAATGTTTTGCTTGTAGAGCAAGGTGTTACTTTGGATGATATTTACAATGAATTAAAGAAAAGAAGATAAGCTAAATATTTGACAAAAGACCTGCCCTGTGGTATCATTCGTTTGCTTGTCCACATCAGGGTCTTTTTTTTTGTGACCAATTTAGGACATGTAATCCAGGTCGTTTATTACGGAGGAGTGATAGAGATGGCAAAACCAGGAGCTCGTGACAAAATTACACTGGCATGTACAGTATGTAAACAGCGTAATTACAACACTATGAAAAATAAGAAGAACGATCCTGATCGTTTGGAAATGAAGAAGTACTGCAGATTCTGCCGTAAACACACTGATCATAAAGAAACAAAATGATTTGTGTATTTAAGGCACATTTAAGGATGGTTTGAACATGGCAGAAAGAGAAATCAGCGAAAAGAAAGACAACAAGAAAGTTCAGAAAAAGAAAAATATTTTTCAGAAAATCGCTGCTGTTTTTGCCCGTATGGGCAATGGTCTGAAGACGTTTTTCGGAAACCTTAAAGCCGAATTAAAGCGTGTAATATGGCCAGACAAAAAGCGCTTGGTTCAAAGTACGGCAACTGTTATTGTAATTTGTCTTTTTGCAGCAATTGCATTGTATATTGTAGATACGTTGCTCAGTACGGTTCTTACCGGAGTAGGTTTTTATTCGCCCAAAACGGAAGTTCCTGCTGTTACAGAAACAGTAGCTGAAACTAGTGAAGGAGCCTGATTCATGGTTGATCATAACCCTGAAGAAGCCAAATGGTATGTAGTACATACTTATTCTGGTTATGAAAACAAGGTTAAAGCTACTTTAGAGCGCCTTGTAGAAAATCGCGGCATCCATGATTATATTCAGGATGTATCTGTTCCTGTAGAGGAACAAATTGAAATAAAAGACGGTAAGAAAAAAACTATTCAGAGAAAAATTTATCCTGGATATGTTCTTGTTAAAATGGTTCTTACTGATGAAATTTGGTACATTGTTCGTAATACACGAGGTGTAACAGGTTTTGTTGGACCGACAAGTTCTAAACCAACACCTCTTACCGAAGAAGAACTCATGATTATGGGTCTGGAATCTACCTGGGAGCCTGTGGTTGATTATGGCGTTGGTGATTCTGTAAAAGTAATCAATGGTCCTCTTGAAAGTTTCATAGGTACCGTTGAAGAAATTAATATGGAAAAGAAAAAGGTCAGAGTTCTGGTTTTAATGTTTGGCAGAGAAACCCCTGTTGAACTTGAATTGACACAGATTTTAAGAATTTGATTCGACAGTACATTTGATGATAGCTGTTGAAACTTGTGTACGGTAACTTCAATATTGTATTAATATTGAAAATAATAAAAAAGAAAACATTTGGGAGGTGGCCAAAATGGCAAAGAAAATTACCGGGTATATCAAATTGCAGATTCCCGCAGGTAAAGCAACGCCAGCGCCACCGGTTGGACCAGCTCTTGGTCAGCATGGTATTAATATTGCTATGTTTGTTAAAGAGTTTAATGAAAGAACATCAAAAGATGCCGGACTTATAATACCGGTAATCATAACGGTTTATGCAGATCGTTCTTATTCTTTCATTACTAAAACTCCACCGGTGCCTGTTTTGCTGAAGAAAGCATGTAATATCGAAAGTGGTTCAGGAAAACCCGACAAAGATAAGGTTGCGAAGATTACGAAGTCAGAAGTTATGAAAATAGCTCAAGTGAAAATTGTTGACACTAATGCTTCGGATCTTGAAGCCTGCGCAAGAATGGTTGCAGGAACTGCACGTAGTATGGGTATTGTCGTTATAGACGACTAAGGCGAAGGAGTGTAATGAGATGAAAAGAGGCAAAAAGTATATTGAAGCCGCCAAACTGATCGATCGTTCCGCAGCCTATGAACCTGCAGAAGCAATCAGTCTGGTACAGAAGATGGCAACATCTAAATTTGACGAAACGATAGAATTACATATCCGTTTGGGTGTTGATTCACGTCATGCAGACCAACAGGTAAGAGGCGCTGTAGTGCTGCCTCATGGTACTGGTAAAAGCAAGAAAGTTCTTGTTTTTGCAAAAGGTCCCAAGGCTGATGAAGCAAAAGATGCCGGTGCTGATTTTGTTGGTGCTGAGGATATGGTTGAGAAAATCACAAAAGAAAACTGGTTTGACTTTGATGTGGTTGTAGCAACTCCTGATATGATGGGGGTTGTTGGTCGCCTGGGTAAAGTTTTAGGTCCTAAAGGATTGATGCCAAACCCTAAGTCTGGCACAGTAACAATGGATCTTGCTAAAGCTGTCGAAGAAATTAAAGCTGGTAAAATTGAGTATCGTCTTGATAAAACAAACATTATTCATTGTCCAATAGGCAAAGCTTCATTTGGTGATGAAAAACTTCAGGATAATTTCAAAACCATTATGGGTGCTGTAATTAAAGCTAAACCAGCTGCAGCTAAGGGTCAGTATCTGAAAAGTGTTACTATAACTTCTACCATGGGTCCTGGTATCAGACTTAATACTGCAAAATTAGTTTAATAGCAGCTATTAATTCTGACTATAATTGAAAATAATCCTATAAACCAAAGACAGCAGGTTTCTGGAAAGTGTAATTTCCTGCCGAGGTTAAGGTAGTATTGTATTTTATGCAATTCAACCCCTCCGTCTTTGGCGCGAGGGGTATTTTAATACTGAACAAGGAGGTGCTGATATGCCCAGTAAAAAAATTCTGAAATCAAAGCAGCAGATAGTAAATGATCTTGCTGAAGAATTCAAACAAGCACAAGCAATGGTATTTGCTGATTATCGTGGTCTTACCGTTGATCAGGATACCGCGCTGCGTACAGCGACACGTAAAGCAGGTGTGACATACAAGGTTGTCAAAAATTCTATGTCAAGCCGGGCTTTGGTTGAAGCAGGATACGAAGGTCTTGATGAAATTCTGAAAGGTCCTACAGCTATTGCTTACAGTAAAGATGATGTAATTTCACCTGCCAAAGTTATCAAAGAGTTTGCAGACAAGTTTGACAAACTTACAATCAAAGGTGGTACTCTGGAAGGAAAAGTTGCTGAATTAAGCGATATTAATAGATTGGCTTCTATACCGCCAGTTGAAATTCTGTATGGACAAGTTGTCTGTGGACTGGTTTCACCAATTGCAGGTCTGGCTATGTTGCTTAACGCAGTAAAAGAAAAGGCTGAAGAAGCCGGTGCTGAAACTGCTGCTGGTGTTGTAGCTGAAAAAACAGTTGAATAATATAAAAGATATATAAGGAGGTCATTTGAAATGGCTAGTGAAAAAGTAGCAAAATTTATTGAAGAAGTAAAAGCACTGACAGTTATGGAATTGGCAGAGCTGGTAAAAGAACTGGAAACAGAATTTGGCGTATCTGCGTCTGCAATGGCTGTTGCTGCTCCTGCAGCTGGTGGAGCTGCCGAAGGCGGAGCTGCTGCTGAAAAAACAGAGTTTGATGTTGTACTTAAGGGTGCAGGTGCATCTAAAATTGCAGTTATCAAGGTTGTTCGTGAGCTTACAGGTCTTGGACTTAAAGAAGCTAAAGAAATGGTTGATAATGCTCCTTCTACTATTAAAGAAGGAATCGGCAAAGAAGATGCTGAAGCTGCTGCCGCTAAGTTAAAAGACGCTGGCGCAGAAGTAGAAATGAAGTAATATAATTATTTTAGTTTTACTTAGAGCCGTAAAAAGGATATTTTTACAAATGAGAGTCGTTGTTACGGCTCTCATTTGTGTACCTTTTATGCGATACATATGAAATTTTGATTATGAGAAAAAAAGTAAAAAAAACTTCAAAAATATAGTTGACAAAAACAAAGTCTCTTGATAAACTCATTAAGCACCTCAGGGAGCAAGTGGTGCAAGCAACCAAATGGCGGCGTAGCTCAGTTGGCCAGAGCATTCGGTTCATACCCGAAGAGTCGTTGGTTCAAATCCGACCGCCGCTACCATGCGGCCCGTTGGTCAAGCGGTTAAGACATCGCCCTTTCACGGCGAAAACAGGAGTTCGATTCTCCTACGGGTCACCAAAAGGTTGCTAACCAGGTCGGTTATTAAATGCTCTGGAAGCATGCGGGTGGTATTCACCCAATTGTGCGGGATTAACTCAGTGGTAGAGTGTCACCTTGCCAAGGTGAAAGTCGCGAGTTCGAATCTCGTATCCCGCTCCAAAATGATAGCCGATGGAATTCCATCGGCTATCATCATATGGCACCATAGCCAAGTGGTAAGGCAGAGGTCTGCAAAACCTTTATTCTCCAGTTCAAATCTGGATGGTGCCTCCAAATTATAAGACCTCCGCAAGGGGGTCTTATTTTGTTATCTGACAGTGAAGCTCAAATAGATTTGCATTTAACTTTATGAGGGAGATTTTTATGAGTGATAATATTTTCAAGCAAAACAAAACGATGACTACAATAATGAAATCATATAGAGAGTATTTTTCCAAATCATATGAAAAAAGATTGATGGAAGCCATACATGGTCAAATATCAGCCGATAAGCAGCAAGAGGTTGTGGAAAATGCAGTAGAAGGTGATCTTAATATCTGGTATGAAACAAAATTATCAGATATTTTGACACAAGAAAATACTGAATCGTTTGTTGATAATTATGATCATACGGTTGAGCAGTGGTTGGAAAGCTTAAATTCTGAAGATGCTTTGATAGCTTTGGCATTGCATGCCGCTGTAATTTGTGATGATGCAATGCCTAGACGAATTCTAAGCAAACTATATTACTCAGACATAAATATAAAAAGCAGATTATTAGAAATATGTTTGCAGACAAACTGGGCATCACAAAATGATAATGAAGAAAATAGTAGTTTGGAAGTCAAACAATCTCAGTTGATTTGCTGTGAATTTATAAAGGTTCTGGGACAATGGCAATCTGCTGAAACTCTCCAGAAGTTACTTGTAAAATTTTGTGAATACACAAATCCAGATGAGCTTATTTCAGAGGCTGTGGGAATCTATTTGATAAATATGGGACATGCTGCTATTGAAAGTATTGTCGAAAAAACAAATATGCTTATGGAAATTGATCCGGAAAAGCAGATTGTTCATGAGTATTTGCTGATGGCATTGTCAGGAATAGGGCAATCTTTTAAACAAGAAAATATCTTTTCTGCTTTGCGCAAATCTATGCGTAAAATGAAAATACCTGTCATAGCTGCTGCTTGCATCGGAGATTATGGTGATCCCAGGGGAATAAGAGTTTTGCGCAGTTTCCTTGAGGCGAACCTACCTGCTGTTACCCCCGCTTTATATCAGGAAGCTGTTTCTGCTATTAAGAAATTAGGTGGTGGACTGGAAGGTTTAGAGCATCCTATGTTTCCTTCAAGGCAACCATGACAGGAACTATATGATAAGCTATAATGAATATAGTTCGTAAAGTGGCTCTAAAAGCCTCTGAAGAGCAAATTTGATAATGAAGCGTTAGGAGAATAAGATGGCGCCGGTATCTTTACAGAATCTCGTGAAAGAATTTGATCTTGAAGTAATTGTAGAATTTGATAATTTGGATGATATCTTAATTTCTGTTGCTGATGTAACTCGACCTGGACTGCAGTTAGCGGGTTATTTCGATCATTTTGGCCCTGATAGAATTCAGGTTTTGGGCAATATGGAAACTGCTTTTCTGGAAAGGCTTGAAAGTAAGGACAAAGAATTGCGTATAGACGCACTTTTTTCTAAAGGAATTCCTTGTCTTGTTTTAACCAGAAGCCATGTTGCTTTTCCGGAATTAATAACTTGTGCTCAAAAATACTCCATACCCATTTTCCGCACAGGCGAGACAACTGCTTCTTTTGTGAGTTCTCTAGTTAAATATTTAAATGTAGAGCTTGCCCCCAGATCTTCATTACATGGCGTTCTGGTTGAAGTTTATGGTGAAGGTATTCTTATATTGGGAGAAAGTGGTGTCGGCAAGTCAGAAACAGCTCTGGAAATAGTTAAGCGTGGTCATCGTTTGATAGCTGATGATGTAGTTGAAGTACGTAAAGTATCTGATACAACACTACTTGGAAGAGCTCCGGAAATAATCAGGCATCTGATTGAAATACGAGGGATAGGGATTCTTGACGTAAAAGAATTATACGGAGTTTCTTCAGTAAAGATGCAGGAAAACATAAATTTTGTCATCAATTTGGAACTTTGGGATGAAAAGAAGACATATGAGCGTCTCGGTTTGAATGAGGAGTCTACTGATATTTTAGGTATAGATGTCCCTTCAATAACTATCCCTGTAAGGCCTGGTAGGAATCTGGCTATAATTGTTGAGGTGGCAGCTATTAATTTCAGACAAAAATCGATGGGGTATAATGCTGCAAAAGCTTTGACCGACAGATTATTCTGGACTTAATTAAGTTATTCATATTATATTGCCCGGACAACCGGATTGCTGATGTTGGGAGTAAACAGATGAATTTGCATCAAGAGCTTGTGGCCTTGCTGCCTGCTGCCGGAGAGCGGTTTTTGCCTGATCAATGTATGTCAGGTTATACAACTTTCAGGTTAGGTGGCTTAGCAGATTGTCTTTATTTGCCGCAGTCTGCTGAAGAATTGATGACTGTATACAGATATTGTAATAAAAATAATATACCTGTTACTTTGCTGGGAAAAGGATCAAATGTGGTTATATCTGATGAGGGTATCAGAGGACTTACTGTACTGATATCAGACAATATATCTGATATTAGTGTTCAAGATGAAACTATAATAGCTCAGGCTGGTTGTAGTCTTGCTGCTGTGGCTGCAATGGCTGCTAAGAATTCTCTAAGTGGATTGGAATTTGCATCAGGTATACCTGGCACTGTAGGTGGAGGTGTCATGATGAATGCCGGTGCTTATGAGGGTTGTTTAGCTGATACTGTGCTTTGGACAGAATTTGTTGATCCTGAAAACGGCTGTGGATTGCTAAATGCAAAAGAACATAATTTTGGATACAGAACAAGCGTTTTTGCTGGTAGTTCGAATATTATAATGAAAACTGCTTTTAATTTAAAAAAAGCAAAACAAAGTGATATATACGAGCAAATGGCAGATCTCGCTGCCAGAAGGAGAAAAAGTCAGCCTCTGGATAAACCTAGTGCAGGCAGTGCATTCAAAAGACCGCCGGGTAATTATGCCGGTAAATTGATTTCTGAGTGTAATTTGCAAGGATATCAAATCGGTGGTGCTGCTGTTTCCTCAAAACATGCAGGTTTTATTGTGAATATGGGTCAAGCTACTGCCACAGAAGTCTTTTTGCTGTTTTGTCATGTTCAGCAGACCGTTTGGAAAGAAACAGGAATACTACTTGAACCAGAAGTTAGATTTGCAGGCGATTGGCAAAACGTCTCTGAAGAACTGAAGTATTGTAAATATATTTGATGGAGGATTGAAGCATGGAAGTTGTAGTCCTTACCGGAATGTCCGGTGCAGGTAAAAGTATGGCTTTAAACTATCTTGAGGACATGGGGTATTTTTGCATTGACAATTTGCCGCCGCGACTTCTACCGGAATTAATTAAAGCATATTCCCATCAAAGAAATGGACAAGATGAAAAAGATCCTCAAAGACTTGCTTTTGGTATAGATATCAGAAGTGCAGGTCAATCGGATGATTTGATGCCGGATCTGGAAAAGATATCTGCTATGGGTGTGAGCCATAGAGTTATATATCTCGAAGCTGCTGATCAGGCCTTGATCAATCGTTATAAAGAGAGTCGCAGGAATCATCCTCTGGCACATAATTATGGCCTTTCCAAAGCTATACAGACTGAAAGAATCAGACTGGAAGGGCTGAGGGGACTGGCTTCTGATATTATTGATACAACAGAAATCAGTCCGTCTGATTTAAGAAATAGACTATATGAAATGTTATCTACCAGCGACCGCGATGAAAGAATGACCATTCTTATTCAGTCTTTTGGATTTAAGTATGGAATACCGGTTGACTGTGACTGTGTTATAGATGTAAGATTTATTCCCAATCCATTCTATAATTCTCAACTAAAAAGCCAGTCTGGTCTTGATCAGGAAGTAGCTGATTTTGTCTTGTCTTTTGATGAAACTATAGAATATATGAATCGCCAGGAAGATATTTTTGAATATACAATTCCTTACTATATACGTGAAGGAAAGGTCAGATTAACTATAGGTGTAGGCTGCACAGGAGGAAGACACAGATCAGTTGCGTTGGCTGAAAATCTTGCTTTAAGACTGAGAGATAATAACTTAAGAGTTGTAGTAGATCATAGAGATATCAACAAAGATCCCAAACTTGCCAAACGCACCGATAGTGATCTTTGATATTTGTTATATAGGTGAATGATGCTTACAGATACTGAAGAAAAATTAATACGTTATGCAAGAAAACCAGAATCAGGGCCACGTATAACTGTGCTTGGAGGCGGTACCGGTCTTTCAACACTTTTGCGTGGACTTAAACTATATACACATAATTTAACTGCAATAGTTACTGTAGCTGATAACGGTGGATCATCAGGCATGCTAAGACAAGATATGGGAATACTTCCTCCAGGAGATATACGCAATTGCATAATGGCTCTTGCGGATACCGAACCTTTACTTAGTGATCTGTTTTATTATCGTTTTACAGACGGTAGATTAAAAGGTCAAAGTTTTGGGAATCTTTTTATTGCAGCTATGGATGCTATTTGCGGAAATTTTTTTGAAGCAATTACGAATGTTTCTAAAGTTCTTGCCGTAAAAGGAAAAGTATTGCCGGTTAGTTTGCAGAATTTAAATATAAAAGCAGTTTTGGAAAACGGTACAATTATAATTGGTGAGTCTGAAATTGGCAACAGAGTTGATCCGGAAAAGAATGACATAGTGGATATTTATATGGAACCAGAAACCGCTATGCCTATGCCAGAAGTTGCAAAAGCAATAAGCAGTGCAGATCTTATTGTACTGGGGCCGGGTAGTTTATATACGAGTATCATTCCCAATTTGTTGTTTCCTTCTGTTTGTGAGGCTCTTGATAAAAGCAAAGCCCCAATCGCATATGTTGGTAATATCATGACTCAGCCTGCCGAAACTTATAATTATGATACTTCAAAACACATAAAGGCTATTTTGCATCATGTAAACAGATACCGGTCAGAGAGTTTTGATATTATTGATTATTGTATTGTAAATAATGCTTCGATAGATGATCATCTGATTGAGAAGTATCATCTTGAAAGTGCAGTTCTTGTAGAAACCAACAGTGAAGCTATTAAAGCAATGAATATCGAACTTATAAAAGCTCCTATGGCCTGTGTCCATGATGGGAAAATCAGGCATGACCACACGGTTCTGGCCAGAACCGTGATTAGTTTGATTGATAGGGAAAAAACTGCAACCGGGAGTAAAAGTAATGTCTGAAAGCTTTTCTTTTTCCAGGCAGGTGAAAGACGAATTAATTGAGATTGCCTGCCAAGATCATACTAATAAGAAACTTTGCTTATTATCATGTCTGATGGCAGCTGCCAGATTGAGACCTGGTTTAGTTCAGCTTACAACTTCCCATCCAGACTTTGCTAAACTTGTATCAGATTGGTTTATGGAAATCTATAATGAGGAAGTTGTTTATTCTAAAGGTAAGGAATTATTTTCCATTACTATAAACAATCGTGCGGTCTATAAAAGAATTGCTACTGATTTAAATAATTTCTTCGGTTATGAAACCGGATTAAACAGCCTTGGTATAGCAAAAACATTGTCGCTGCAGCAGGTACAGGCTGCTGTTCGCTGTATGTTTTTGGCATGTGGATCAATTGGCGATCCTAATATAGCCTACCATCTGGAATTTTCGTTAAGGCGACTGCCGGCGGCTTTATGGTTAATGCCACAACTTGAGATTTTAGAAATGAAGGGTCACCTGCTCAAAAGACAAGGGTACAGTGTTATATATTTAAAAGATGGACGTCAGATCTCTGATTGGCTTTTGAAATGTGGTGCACACACTTCGTTACTTAGTTTTGAATCTCTCCGTGTTGATAAAGAAATGCGAAATTCTGTAAATCGGGTTGTTAACTGTGATAGTGCCAATTCGCAAAGAATTGCTAATGCTTCTGCCAGACAGCTTGATCTTCTTAGATCACTTGAAGCTGTACATGGTTTTGGCTTTTTACCGGAAGACCTTCTTGCTGCTGCCAGAGCTCGTCTTGATAACCCTGATTTCTCTTTAAAAGAACTTGGTGAGGTAATGAATCCGCCTTTAGGTAAATCAGGGATGAATCATAGGTTAAAAAAGCTTGAAAAAATAGCTGCAGAAATATTATCGCAAAATAAAAGGATGCAAAATAAATAAGGAGTTAAAAAATGGATATAGTACTGGTAGAACCTGAAATACCGCAGAATACAGGGAATATTGCCAGAACCTGTGTTGCAGTAGGCTGCAGATTACATTTGATAGAGCCAATGGGGTTTAGTATTGATAATAAACAGATAAAAAGAGCAGGACTTGATTACTGGTTTGATCTTGATTTAAAAATATGGCCTGATCTGGATTCTTGTATGAAAAGTTTTAGAGACAGAAGAATTTTCTATGCCACTACAAAGGCAAAAAAAATATATAGTGATGTACAGTTCGATTCTGAAAGTGTGATATTGTTTGGTAAAGAGACAAAGGGGTTACCGGAATCTCTTTTGCTTGCGCATAAAGAAAGATGCATTAGAATCCCTATGTTGCAAGACAGACGATCCTTAAACCTGTCAAATTCTGTAGCTATAATAATCTATGAGGCGTTAAGACAGCAAAATTTTTCAGGAATGCAACTATTGAATGAACATTTGGATAAATTGGATTTTTGAAATTGATTTGTTCAATTGTAGCAAATATTTTATTTTTATTTGTTTTTAAATAACAATTTTTGATAAAGTATTTTTCTTTTGTACTTAAGGGTGCTATAATCCTCTTTGTGGCGTTTACTTATTAAGGGGGAGCTGCATGGAGTTTTGTCGGGAAATAAATTCAATAAATTGTGAGCTTTCTGGATATAGAAAAGGCTTTTTGAGTATAAGGCTTGATCTGGTGAAAGGACTTATAGTCTGGAAAGATAGTAATCACTGGTGCAATAATTTTGTCAGATCGCTGACTTTTCAAGAAATTGAAATGATTCGCAGAGTTTTACCTGATTTATGTAGAGGAAATGTTAAGCATTCCTGTCAGATATCAGTCCATCAGCGAGCGCCTGCCCATCAAAAAATAGAGACTGATAGTATGGGTGGAAATATCAAGGCGGAAAATAGTCTTTACAGCTGGCAAATGACAATAAATCGGGAAAGCGAAGCATGCTGGTGCTTAAGGGGTCACAGCCCTTTGACCGAGTCATGGCGCAAAATGACAAAAACTATCGAACAAATTAGCAGAATTCCTGTAAGATTACAATAAAGTTAAATATATTATTAAATATAAAAACATATCAATGTTTACCGAAGAGCGGTTATTTGGTAAAATATTCGCAGTGCTTTTATAAGTTTTGCAAGTCAAAATTTATAAATTCTGAAACGGAAGGGCAATGAATGGATTTTTTGGAAGGGTTCTTATTAGGGCCGTTGTGGAGCGATACTGAGTATGAGACCCAGAAGCATGTAGGATTTCACCTTTTTTGGGGAGCAGTTATTAGTGGTTGCTTTTTGTGGTTGTTGATTTTCCCGGAGAGTATGACTTTATGGAGAAATTTACCTGTTTTTCTTTATTTTTTCTTCTTTATTGTTTTTCTTGTCTCTACCCCTTTTGCAGCTAGATTATATTATCAGGTTGCTTTACCTGTTAAATTTCTTATTTTATTACTGCAGGTTATGAAACTTGCTTGTGCCTACATGATTTCCTTTAATTTCTTTTTGCCACGTTATCAGTTGAATTTAGCTGAATTGCCTCAGACTTTTATGGATGAGATAAATGAATCAATAAGTTCAGCTACTGAATTTTTCGATCAATTTGGCAGAACTTCCGGTATGCTTTTAGGCATTGTTGGCGGTGGGTTAATGATTGTTTTAAGAATAGTATTAATCTTAGTAATTGCTGTTCTTGTCCCAATATTGATTTTATATGCTGTTAGATTACTCCAGTGGGCATGGGATTATTTTGCTCAAAGACACATTCTTAGAGAGTCACATCGCTGAAATATGATGTTATAATAAATATGTTGATATCCAGGCAGCATCAATTATAAACTGTCTGTTTTGTTTTGCTGAAAGCAGGTTTAATGAGGTAATGAAAATGAGAAAAACGAAAATAATTTGTACTATGGGTCCTGCACTGGAAAATGATGATTTGCTGCGTAAACTTATGTTGTCAGGCATGAATGTTGCCAGACTTAATTTTTCTCACGGAGATCATGAAGAACATCTAGAGAGAGTTAACAAAATAAAAAAGCTTAGAGACGAATTAAAATTGCCGATTGCATTGCTTTTGGATACAAAAGGTCCGGAAATAAGGACAGGTAATTTTAAAAATAATAAGGTGGAACTAAAAGAAGACTCATTGGTAACGATAACTACGGAAGATACAACAGGAGATGAAAGTCTAATCTCAGTTAGCTATGCTGATTTTTATAAGGATGTCTATAAAGGCTCAAAAATACTTATCGACGATGGGCTGGTTGAACTTGAAGTAATAAAAGTAGAAGATAATAATGTTGTCTGTAAAGTTCTGAACGGAGGAATTGTTTCTAATCATAAAAGCATAAACCTCCCGGGTGCAAAGATTAATCTGCCTGCTTTGACCAGCAAAGATATTGATGATATAAAATTTGCAATAGAGCATGATTTTGATTTTATTGCAGCTTCTTTTGTGCGTAAAGCAACGGATGTTCTTGAAATTAGAAAAATACTTGAAAAACACAAAGGGGATTCTATTCATATTATTGCTAAGATTGAAAATAGAGAAGGAATCAGTAATTTTGATGATATTATAAAAGTTGCTGATGGAATAATGGTTGCAAGAGGCGACCTTGGTGTTGAAATACCTATGCAGGAAGTTCCTACAGTTCAGAAATCTCTTATTCAGAAGTGTTATAGAATAGGGAAACCTTGCATAACTGCTACACAAATGCTTGATTCAATGATCAGGAATCCAAGACCAACAAGAGCAGAGGTTAGTGATGTTGCAAATGCAATTTTGGATGGAACCAGTGCTATCATGTTGTCGGGCGAAACTGCTGCCGGGCGCTATCCACTTGAAAGTCTGAAAATGATGGTAAGCATTGCACAGCAGACAGAAAAATCAATTGATTACTGGTCAGAATTTATTAAAACAAATTATGAGATGGTTTCCAGTGTAACAAATGCTATAAGTCACGCTACCTGTATGACGGCGATGGACTTAAAAGCTGCTGCCATTGTTGCAGTAACACATAGTGGACGCACTGCCAGACTTATATCAAGATTTAGACCGGAGTGTCCGATTATTGCAACAACGGTTTCACCAAGATCACTACGTCAACTTTCGCTTTCTTGGGGTGTACAGCCTTATCTGGTAGATGAAGTACATACAACAGATGCCATGTTTGAGGTAGGGATGAATAAAGCTCTCGAATCAGGAGTTGTAAAAAACGGCGATGTCGTAGTAATTACAGGTGGAACCCCTATTGGCATGAGTGGAACTACTAATACCTTAAAAGTTCAAAATATAGGTAGAATTTTAGTAGACGGTAAGGGTATAGGCAAAGGTTCTGTTTCTGGAGAAGCTCTCGTAATTCATAGTGCTGAGGATTTGAGACTTGCTGATTTACGGCAGGATTATATATTAGTAGCAACCCAAACTGATAATGAAATGCTTCCGGCAATGAAGAAAGCCGTAGCATTGGTCGTGGAGACTACTGATCCGGGTAATCATGCAGCGATTGTGGGCTTGGCACTTGATATCCCTATTATATATGCTTGTGAAAATGCGACCAGAATTCTAAAAACAGGGTCTATAATAGCTGTAGATATTGAAAGAGGAACCATTAGTTGACAATTTGTACACATTTAGATCATACTTTTTTTCAATTACTACAATTTGTGATCAAATAGCTGAGGTATAAATATATCATAGCAGTATGACAAAACTATAATATATAGTTATACTTGCAGGGAGGCGATCTCATGGTTGAAAATACAGGTTTTGAAGAGAATAAGAATATAGACAACAATGGTTTACCAAAAAATAATACTGATTCACCTATGCAGGAAACTCAGCAAAATAGTAATGAGTATTACAAACAAGACCAGACGCAATATAGGCAGGAACAAGTGCCAAATAATAATGCCCCATATGCTTCTGGTCAGAATTATGCTGGAGCCTATTATTATCGCGAGGATGATGGCTCAGTTTATAACAGAAACATAAATACGCCTTATCAGGGTAATTTTAATTCATCAAATAGTAGAGTAAGTCCGATAAATGAGTCTGTAAAACCTAGAAAAAGTGTCAGAATAGCAGGTTTGATAGCAATCTTTCTTGCTGTTTCTGTTTTGATGTCATCTGCTACAGGAATTGCAGTTTATAAAATTATGCAAAATAATAGTCAGATATCAGATGATCAGATCCCGATAGTTACAGAAACTCAGGGTACAACTCAGAAGGATAGCGATTCAACGGATTCAGAAGTGAGCGAATCTGCAGAAGATGGTACAGATCGCCATTTTAATCTTGAGAGTGCTGCTACAAGGCAAGATGGAGACAGAGAAGCCCTGTCAACGATGGAAATAGCGTCCTTAGGCAGGCCTGCCGTTGTTGCAATTTCTACAGAAACTACTATGACAGATATATTTGGTCAGACAGGCGCCGTTGAGGCAGCAGGCTCCGGATTTATAATAACTTCGGATGGTTATATAGTAACTAATAATCACGTTATAGATGGTGCAGAAACTATAACTGTTACTATGGAAAGTGGTGAAATATCTGAGGCTATACTGGTGGGAGCCGATGCGATGAATGACCTTGCTGTACTAAAAGTTGATGGTGAAAATCTACCAACCGTAACCCTGGGTGATTCAGATGATCTTCAGATAGGGGAACTTGCTGTTGCGATAGGCAATCCGCTTGGCAGATTGAGTGGGACTGTAACGGCGGGAATAATCAGCGCACTTGATAGAACTATAACAATTGATGGACAGACACTTAATTTGCTTCAGACTGATGCTGCTATTAATAGTGGTAATTCAGGCGGTGCTTTATTTAATTCTTATGGAGAAGTAATCGGGATAAATACTGCCAAAAATGCCGGTTCAGGAGTTGAGGGTCTTGGTTTTGCGATTCCCATAAATAATGCAAAACCAATAGTGGAAAGTCTTATCCAGTATGGTTATGTTAGCGGAAGATCAAAACTGGGTATATCCACAAGAGATGTTACTTCCCAGATGGCCTATTATTATCAAATGCCTGAGGGAATTTATATCGTTGAAGTAGAAAGAAACGGAGCTGCATATAAAGCCGGACTCATTCAGGGTGATATTATTATTAAAATAGATGATCAGGAAATGACTACGGCTTCGGAATTACTTAATTATCGTAACAGTAAATCTCCTGGAGATACAATAAAGATTACGTTTATAAGAAATGGCGAAGAGCGAACTGCAGATCTTGTTTTACAAGAGGATATACCTGCGGATGTTCAGTCTACTTCTACTTATTATGAAAATTATGAGAGCGCATAATATAGAATTAATAAAAAATTGTTTTTATAAAATGGCAATAACCTTTGATATGGTTGTTGCCATTTTCTTTTTCATGTTATCATTGTCGAGATAGAAAGATTGGTATATAGCTTTATCAAATGATTTCAGACAGGGGGAGTTATTATGACAGGTAGACAATGGTTCAGAAAAGATGTTTTGATACCTTTGCTCTTTTTAATTTTACCAGGGTATGGTATTTGCTGGGTTCGACAGCAGATGATCAAGCAACCTGAACTGATGGATAACAGACTTTTTTATTATGCGTGGATAATAAGCCTCATAATTTATATCATATTGGTATTTATTACAATTAAACATGCAGCGGCTTCATATTCCCTGGAAAGATTTAATCCTGGCAATCCACAGAGTTTGAAACGTCTGAAAAAACTTCGTAGATTTCATTTGAAAAAAGCTTTAAAAATAAGACTAAGGGATTGGGCTGCACCTTCTGAGGATCTGACTCAATGGCTTAGCAGCCTTGGTTATCAGGCAACTGCCAGAACACCACATGGAAGAGTTTTTGAAAAAAAGAGAAATTTTACACTTTTTAAAAAAATAAAACCCGTGGATAGAGTTTTTATTTTCAAACATAATCTACTAAATGTTATTATAATAGATCAATTGCTTAAAGATAGTATTCGTTATATCAAGCAACAGACGGATAATCCTTCACCGCGTAATCTTCTTATTCTGATTATGGATAGAGATGATGAAAATGAAGCTGTTTCTGCAGCTGCCGGAGTAGTTAATTTTTTGGGTAAATTCAATGGAGGGACTTTAGGAGTTTTCCTGTTGGATCTAAAATTTGGCAAACTCTACTATCCAATAGACAGATCTTTACAACCTTCAAATCATCGAAGGTTTCAGGATTTTCTTAGAATAAAATTATTGCGCTGGTTGGCTGAAACTTCACCAAAAGTTAGATTATCCCGAGAAAGTATTGAAACAGCTAGCTATGAAAAATCAAAAATAAGATCCATTAATGTAGACAACATTGAAAATACAGAGCCCTTTGATTCTGAAAAACTGTCCAAAGCAGTTCCACTGACTCCCAAAACAGAAGGGGATATTGTTAGAAAAACAAATGATGATAATGTTGATGGCGCAAGCAGTAACCAATTTGAAGAAGATTAATTTAAATTATAAAAACATTTTGCGAAGTATATTTGCTATTTTCTTTTACTCGCTTAATTGCAAACGTTTCCACAAAAATACAGCAAATCTTACTTTCTGTTACATAGTCACAGAAGATAAAAAATTTCTTTGCTAGAATCTAGATGATTCAAGAAAGATATATAACGTTTTCGAAGTTTGTTTTCCTATGACTATAAAGATTGTTTGAGGTGTTGTCATGAAAGTGTTGATTGTTGGTGGTGTGGCTGGTGGTGCATCTGCTGCAGCGAGATTACGCAGGTTGGATGAAAAAGCAGAGATAATTCTATTTGAAAAGGGAGAGTATATTTCTTATGCGAATTGTGGCCTTCCCTATTATATTGGTGATGTCATAAAAGATAAGGCAAAGCTTCTTGTTCAGACTCCCGAAGCTATGAAAGAGCGTTTTAATATAGACATTAGAATAAAAAGCGAAGTACTTTCAATTGATAAAGCAAAACATGAGGTTTTAGTACACGATTATGATTCAGGAAAAGACTATGTAGAAACATATGATAAACTTATTCTATCACCAGGTGCTGAACCTAAAAAGCCACCACTTGAAGGTCTGGATCTTCCAGAAATATTTACTTTACGGAATATTCCTGATACTTATAAAATAAGAGAGTATGTTGATAATAATTCGCCATCTTCAGCAGTTGTCATAGGTGGTGGGTTTATTGGCGTTGAGATGGCCGAAAACCTTATGGATCGCGGAATTGATGTCACACTGGTAGAGTTTACAGATCAGGTAGTGGCATCAATGGATTCTGATATGGCAGCTTTTTTACATCAGCATATGAGAATGAAAGGTCTTAATCTTCTTTTTAGGACAGGTGCAGCCGGTTTCGTACGTGGAGCCGATAATAAGGTTATTGTGCGCCTAAATAATGGTCAGAGCATTACAACTGAGTTGGTAATTTTTTCTATTGGTGTGGCTCCAGACAGTAAATTAGCAAAAGAAGCAGGATTAGAATTAGGTATCAATAACAGTATTAAGGTAGATGAATATTTATATACATCTGATCCTGATATTCTTGCAGTTGGGGATGCCATTGAAATCAAAAATTATGTTACAGGGCAGCCTGGTCTAATACCTCTTGCAGGCCCTGCCAATAAACAAGGTAGAATAGCAGCAGAAAATATAAGTGGTAGGAATGTTCCTTTTGAAGGTGTTCAGGGAAGTGCTGTTTTAAAAGTTTTTGATATGACTGCTGCTTCAACTGGCCTTAATGAAAAGCAATTAAAAAGAGATAAAATCAGTTATGAAAAAACCTATGTTCATCCTTTGAATCATGCTGGTTATTATCCTGGCGCAACACAGATGTCACTAAAAATGATGTTTGATCCTGCAAGTGGCAAAATTTTAGGTGCGCAAGCCGTGGGTATTAGCGGTGTCGAAAAACGTATTGATGTTTTAGCTACGGCACAAAGATTAAAGGCTACTGTTTTTGATCTGGAGAAACTGGAACTAACATATGCACCACCTTTTTCATCAGCTAAAGATCCTGTAAATATGCTTGGTTTCACTGCAGCTAATATAATTAAAAAAGATGTTGAAATTTTTCATTACCATGATATTGCGGATTTAAATCTGGATGCAGTCATGCTGGTTGATGTAAGGACTAAGGAAGAATATGACCTGGGCAGCGTGCAAGGAGCTGTTAATATTCCTCTTGACGAAATACGTGACAGAATAAACGAATTTGATAAAAACAGAGCGATCTATATTTTCTGTCAGGTTGGTCTTAGGGGTTATCTTGCAAGTAGAATACTAAAACAGAATGGCTTTGAGAAGGTATATAATTTAAGTGGAGGGTACAAGTTGTATCATACAATCGCATTAAATGAAAATGCGGAGATACCATATGATTGTTATGGGGAAGCTGTTTCAGATGAAGGTGAGGGAGAAAAATTAGCTGCCTGTCCAGTAATTAATCCAGCTGATCTGGAACCCAAAAGAACGCTAACGATTGATGCCACAGGGTTACAATGTCCAGGACCAATACTGAAACTGGCAGAGGGTATCAAACAGATTGAGACAGGAGATAGGTTGATTATAAATGCGACTGATCCAGGATTTGCTTCTGATGTAGGTGTATGGTGCGAAAGAACAGGACATGTTCTTGAAAAAATGGAGCAGACATCAGGCACTATAAATGTATCTGTTCGCAAGTCTGTTTATCAAACTGTAAAATCTGGAAACAAGTTGGCTCCAGAAGCTAATGATAAATCTATAGTTGTATTCAGCGGAGATTTGGATAAGGCAATAGCAGCTTTGATTATTGCCAATGGTGCCGCTTCAATGGGACGTAAAGTTACTCTGTTCTTTACTTTCTGGGGATTGAATATTCTTAGAAAACCAGATAAAGTATCTGTCAGGAAGAATTTTATTGAAAAAATGTTTGGTAAAATGATGCCAAGAGGAGCAAAAAAACTTGGATTGTCCAGAATGAATATGGCAGGTATGGGCTCCAAGATGATAAAAAACATAATGAAAAATAAAAATGTATCTTCACTAGAGGAATTGATGCAATCAGGGATTGATCAGGGAATTAGATTTGTAGCCTGTCAGATGTCAATGGATCTTATGGGCATACATGCGGAAGAACTTATAGATGGTGTAGAAATAGGAGGGGTTGCGACTTTCCTTGGATCGGCAGAGGAATCAGATACCAATTTATTTATATAGAGAATTGAAGAAGAGGTGAAAGTATTGCGGGGAGAAAGAAGTATTATATTAATAGGTATGCCTGCCAGTGGTAAAAGTACAATAGGGCTGCTTCTGGCCAAAACTATATGTGCAGGTTTTATTGATACTGATATTCTTATTCAGCAAAATTGCAATATGACTTTACAGAAGTATATAGATAAATTTGGATTGGAGTCTTTTATTCGTAAAGAATCGGAAATAATCTGTTCACTACCAGAAAGTATTCCTTTTTCTGTAATTGCTACAGGAGGTAGTGCAGTTATGAATGAAGACGCTATGAAACACCTCAAAAAATTAGGTTTATGTATTTTTCTAAATGTACCTTTGCCGGAGATACAAAGACGGTTGAACAATATACATACAAGGGGTATAGTAATGAGAGAAAATCAATCTCTGTCAGACATATACAGAGAAAGAGAACCCTTATATAAGATGTTCAGTGATATAGTAATTGATGCTGATTGCAGTTCGCCGGAGGCGTTGGTTGATTCTTTAATGGCTGAAACAGGAATTGAAAAATGCGAACAATAGAAAATTTTTTTTCTTCGAAATCAGAAAATTGTTTAAAAGCACCCGTAAAGGTAAAAATAAAGGATAATAAAATATTCATAGATGCAGTGTTTTCTTATAATAAAGCAGCTCTGAAACCGTGGATAATTGATGGCCTCTGTCAGGCTGACCTGATAGAGGCCGCAGTAATTAACTATTGGTCGGGAATGTATCGTCTAAGATCAGATTGTTTTAAGGGTTATATAAAGACCGAGGTTATTGTAAGTATACATCGGGACAACAAAGAAGAAGGCTTGGTAAGTGATTTTTTTAGTAAATTAACGGGACAAAAATCAAGAACTGTTAAAATAAAAATAAAGAAATTGCGATTCAGAACAGCCTATGTTATTAGTCCCTGGTATAGGAGATTATGGGGGATTTTAAAAACAGGACAGATTGAAAGCCTGGGTACCAATTGGAGTATTAATTCCCCTGGTTTTGTGGTATTACCTGAATTTCAATTTGGTAAATTAAGAAGAAACGAAAAGCTTGCAGCCCATGAAGCAGGGCATATTTTTGGATTAGGCGATGCCTATGGTGCTATTTACAGATTTTTTTATAATGCTCCTGCAACAAAATTTTATATGATGAATAGTAACTATAAGGTGCAACCTAAAGAGATTGTAATGCTGTTAAAAGCACATCAAACTGGTAAAATGCAGTTTTTTTCCCGAAAATGGGATTCGAAAATATTCAAAGAAGGGTTTAATAAAGAAATAGAAGTAAACAGCAAAAAAATAGAAAAATATTTTGAGGCTAAAAAAAGACGCTAATCCGCTATGTTTATTAAAGTATCTATAAAAGTAGAAGAAAATGAGCTAGTCTTATGATACAATATGACTGTTCATATTAACTATAAATACTGTCTGGGGGATTTGCTGATGTATCTTTTAGCCATAGATTTAGGGACTACGTCTGTAAAAGTATCTTTATTCGATGATAAAACAAATGTTATCAAGTCATGCCATGAAAGAGTAAAAACAAATAATTTACCCGGTGGATATTCTGAGCAAAATCCTGTTGACTGGCTGGAAATTATAGTTAGAAATAGTAATAAGATTGTTTCTGAGCATAAAGAAAAAACAGATGATATTGCTGCTATAGCCGTAACAGGTCACATGATGGGTTGTTTGCCTGTAGATAAAAAAGGCAACCCTCTCATTGGTCATATGCTTCATTCGGATACACGCGCCAGAGAAGAAGTTAAATTATTAAAAAAACAGATTGGCAGTGAGAATATCTATAATATGACGGGGAATGTGCTGGCTGGAGCATCTGTACTGGCAAAGATGATGTGGTTAAAGAGTAAACATCCTGATTTATATGATAAGACTAATTATTTTCTAAATGCAAAGGATTTTATCAATGGATTTTTAACAGGCTGTTATGATAAATCTGATTTTTCAGATGCCTCGCATGCAGGCATAATAGACATACATAAGAGAGAATATCCCCGCGAGCTTTATCGTTCATTAAATCTTGATATTGATAAAATGCCTCGGCTTTTTGCCGGAACTGATATTATTGGCGTTCTTTGTGAAAAGACTGCTGATTTGCTTGGAATAAAGGCAGGAATTCCTGTAGTTGCAGGCGCTGGAGATGGTGCTTGCTCTGCTATTGGTGCGGGTGCTGGAAATCCCGGAGATACATATTGCTGTATGGGAACTACCGCATGGATAGCTGCGATAGCAAAAGAACCTGTTCTTGACTCAGAGCAAAGAAGTTACAATATCATTACCGGTGACGCCAAGGCAGTTGGTTCATACGGAACTATACAAAATTGTGGCAGATCTACAGATTTCGCACAAGCGTTTTTTGCTGTTGAGAAAATGAAGGAATTTGATCAATTGGCAGAAAAAGCTCCGGCTGGTTCTGAAAATCTTATTTTCTTGCCATATATTGATGGAGAAAGAGCACCTGTTTTTGATCCAGAAACTCAAGGCGTGTTTTTTGGCTTAAGTACCAAACATGATAGAAGCCATGGCTTAAGAGCTGTTTTAGAAGGTGTTGCTTTTGCTTTGCGTCAGAATTCCGATGTTCACAGATCAAATGGTTTAATTGTTGATCGCGTAAGTCTTATAGGCGGTGGTGGTAAAAGCCGTATATGGAGAGAGATTCTGGCAAGTTCTTTGCCAGCAGTTATTACAAGAATGGACGTTCCTTCAGAGGATGCAACTACTTTAGGGGCTGCTATTCTTGCAGGAACAGGTATAGGTCTTTATTCAAATATGCAGGCGGGGATTCAATTAATTAAAACAGTTGAAGAAACTATGCCACAAACTGATTTGGTTGAGAGTTACAATCAGCTATACGAGATATATCTGGAACTTTATCCTGCTTTGAAAGCTTCATTTGCCAGATTAGCAGCAAAGAAAAATTGAGATTTAAAATATTATTCAATACGTTTATGTAAATAATCTCCCGGTCAGTTAATGAACGGGAGATTATTCAATGTCAGGTGCTTTGTCTGCGTTGTCTGGATACCACCATTGCTACCATTATAAAAGCAGCGGCAAATGCTATTTGAATAAGCAGAGCCTGGGTAAAATTATTGAATTCGAGTAAGTTTATATCTGTATGGATATTGGCAATACGAACTGCTCTAACATACCAGTAGGTTGGAGTAAAGCTTGCTACTGCTAAAACTTTTTCTCCCAATAGTTCCTGTGGCACAAAAACCCCACTAATAAAACATGTCCCCAGAGCCAGAACATTAGCTACTGCTTGCTGGGTATTACGATTCTTAACAAATTGACTAACCAGGAAACTCATACTCATGGCTGCAATTATAAAGACAAGCGTATTAATAATTAAAAGCAACCACTGATGGATACTGCTTATCTGATTATAAAAGTAAAGACTTACAAGACTAAAGACAATCCAACTGATCAGGGCAAAAACAAAATTACCAAGTAATAACTGTAAATTGAAGCTAAAGAGATTAACAGGTGAACTTAAATTTCGTTTTCTGATATCTTTTTGCTGGAATGCCAGCATCAAAGAAGTAACTGCCAGTATCATAATTGCAATGAGTGAATATGCCAGAAATGTGAAATAAAAGCTTAATAAACTAAAGTTTTCAGTTACTTCACCTGTATTAACAGTAACATTGCTGCTCATTGCCAAATCTTCTTTTACATTGTCAATGATCTGTTCTGGCGGCATATTAGGATCTGCCAGAATGTATCGATTGACTGCATTAAGATATCTGTCAATAATCTGATCGGAATATGTGCCTTGATAAGAATCAGGAAGAGTAGTTCTAATCAATTTTTCCGGATCATTTCCTGCTAACATATCTTCACTAAATCCAGAAGGTATTTGCAGGATGTAAACTACTTGCCGGAAAAAGAGAGCATCTTGAAACTGTTCAGGTTCAATCTCAACTAATCTGCCATATTCGCCTAGATATTCTACAAGTCCATCTGATATAGGATTTCCTTCATCATTATTTGTTATCGCCATTCTTGGGCGGCTAACAGAAAAATCAGCTGTATCGGCTTGTGGATTCCAAATAGTCATTAGAATTACAAAGCCTAAAAAAACGCATAGATAAATAATCATTGATGTCATATTCTTAGCCAGAATTTTTAAACATGCTTTAAATACTTGCATAACGCTGCCTCCTCATAACAGAAAAGATAATAACTGCACAAATCAATTGAAAAACAAGCATGGCAGCTATATTTTGCCAGAATCTATCCAGACTGTCATAATAGTAAAGTGAATAAAAAGAATCGCTAACAAGATTTGCAGGATTGATCCATCGCATAATAGGAGCATTGTTCGTAATAATAAATTTCATATCAGCGACCATCAGACCAGAGAAAAAGGTTGTAATCATTGAAAATGCTATCAGTATGGAAACTTTGATTCCTTCACTTATATTAGAAATAACTCCTATCAGTGCACCGATACTTACACCTAAAGAACTACTTATTAAACTTGCCAGAATTATCAGCCATACTCTGTCTCCGAACTTTATGCCAATTATCTGACTAAGATAGATCAATAAAAGAATTACTGATGCAAAATGCAGGATAAATGCTGCCGCAATAGAATAAAGAAATTGTTTCATTTTTGGTACTGGTGATAGATTTACTCTTGCCGCCTGATCGGAAAGATTAGCTTTTACAGATATAATTTCCTTTAGTCCCCAGAATCCTCCATAAAGGCATGCCATTGCTATAAGAGCATAAAAATAAGTCAAAACACTATCTGGATTTGATGAGCTGATAGGCTTATCTTCTAAATACGACTTTGTCTGTGAAAAAAGAAGGTTAAAATCAAGTTGAGGGTTTTCTGCTGCCAGTCGATTAATTGAAGATCTAACCTGCATATATTCATCTGTGAATATTTTAAGTATTGATTGCTGCATGCCTGAATTTTTGACAACAATTTCAAATGTTTCTCCTGGAATTATATATCCTATAATCTGTGCATCATTTAGAAGTTCATCGGCCTGTTCAGTATTTAATTTTTGCAAATTAAATATTGCCTGATCACCTTCAGATAATTCTTCCATAATGCTTTGGAAAACTAAATCTTTATCCCAATAATCATTTGTTATGACTGCCACTGGTACTGAGTTAAATATTTCATCGCCATTCAAATTAGAAAAAGCGAAATTAAAAAGTGTAGCCAGAATAATTGGGAAAAGTAATGTCCAGAAAAGCATTTGTTTATCTCTTATTCCAGTTAAAAATCTATAATAAAAAATATGTTTGAACATTTATTTGCCTCCTTCTTAATCTCTTAATTCTTTTCCTGTCATCTCAAGGAAAACATCATTAAGTGTAGGCAATTCACAAAAAACAGTTCCATAAGTAATATTGTGCCTGTTCAGACAGGAGATAATGCCGGCAAGACTATGTTTGTTTTGTGCTGATCTTGCGACAATAGCACCTTCTTTTATTTTGGCGGAAACAATACCAGGGAATTCTCTTATTTCATCAATTACTTCATCTATTTCAGCTGCAAAGGTTTCAATCAATTCAATCGTAATTTTTTCGCCGATATTAATCATATTTTTTAGTTCGGGAACACTTCCGATGGCAATTACCTTGCCTTTATCCATAATTGCGACCTGACTGCATATTTTTTCTACTTCTTCCATATAATGTGAAGTATAAATAATCGTTGCTCCCTGTCGATTGAGCTCAACAATACCTTCAAGTATTTTGTTCCTGCTCTGGGGATCGACAGCTACCGTAGGTTCATCAAGAATTATAAGTTTTGGTTTATGAGCAATGCCGCAAGCTATGTTTAAGCGTCTGAGAAGTCCTCCGCTTAGTTTTTTGGGGTAGAATTTGCGAAAGTCCTGAAGTCCTACGAATTCCACAGCTTCTTCAACCAATTTTTTCCTTTGTTTTTTATCTTTGATATATAAACCGCAGAAATAATCAATATTTTCTACAACTGTCAATTCCTCATAAACAGCAACATTTTGCATTATTATGCCAATATCTTTTTTCAAATCATAGGAATCAGGTTCGATTTTTTGGTCAAAAACTTCTATCAGGCCTTTGCTGTATTTTAGCAAGGCAAGTATGCACATTATTGCTGTAGTTTTTCCCGAACCGTTAGGCCCTAGCAGGCCGAATATTTCGCCCTCTTTTACTTCTAGATTGAAATGATCAAGCGCGATAACATCACCATATCTTTTCACTAAATTGTCAATTTTTACTATCATATCAAACCCTCCATTTATAATTTCTATTAAGTATATAATGCCCTGATCAGTGATTTGATTAAAGTGAAAATTTTCCCTGCTTGGCATGACATTTGTCATTGTGAAACAAAATTATATATTTTCAATACTATTGATCATGGATCAGGCAAATGATACGATCTGATAGAAAGGTGGAGATAGAAGTGAATGTCCTGTTGGATAAGCTTATTTTTTTCCTTATATGTGTATCATTTTATCTTCAGACAGAGTCTGGAGATCTGCTTGTTGTTCCTGTGATCATTACTATACTTGTGAGTTCAACAGGAAGCTTGATAGATAATAAGATTTATCGTTTGTCTATCACTTTGCTATTTATTGGTGCAAGTATATATATTCCTTCGCTAATGTTTTTTTTGCCATTGATATGTCTTGATATTTTTTTGACCGGTAAAAATATTTTTGCTTTATTTTCATTAATTCCGATTATAATTCATGTTAATGAATTTACTTTAATCATGCCACTGCAGATTATTCTGCTGATTTTTCTTGCCGGCTTGTTTTTTTACCGTGCTAGAGCAACTGAAAGCTGGCGCGAACAGTCTATGTTTTTGAGAGATGAAGCACATGAATATAGCCTGAAAATGCAAAAAAAGCAAAAGAACCTGCTTGAAAAACAAGATTATGAGGTTAATCTGGCAAGACTTTCTGAAAGAAACCGCATAGCCAGAGAAATACATGATAATCTGGGTCATCAGCTTTCCAGGGCAATTATACAGGTTGGAGCTTTAATGACAATCTGCAAACATGAACCAGAAAAAGAGCAGCTTGAAAGTATAAAACAGACCTTAACTGATGGCATGAACAGTATTCGGGATAGTATACATGATCTGCATGAAAAATCATTATCCCTAGAAATAGAAACAAAAAAAATAGCAGAACAATTTCAATTTTGTCCACTAAATCTTGTTTATGATATGCAAACAAGCCCGGGAGCAGAATATAAATATGCAATAATCGCAATAATCAAAGAGGCACTTTCGAATATTATGCGTCATAGTAATGCGACTGAGGTCGATCTTTTGTTGAGAGAACATCCTGGATTTTATCAACTGGTGATTGAAGATAATGGCTCTAATCAATCAGAAAAAATCAATTTTGAGCAGTCAACAGGTATTGGATTACGCAGTATGCAAGAAAGGGTTATGTCATTAAATGGCAATATACACATCAGTTCTGATAGTGGTTTCAGAATATTTGTTACATTACCGAAGAACAAATAGGTAAAGTTTTAATAGAATCAGCCGATAAGGATGACAGGGACATTATCTGAGCATAATCTTGCCATGATAATTATTTAACTTTGAGTTCTGGAAAATACAACTTATTGGGCTAAATCTGTTGTAAATGCAGATTTTCAAAATGCCAATGGAGGTATACTATGGCTGATAATGGGAAAAAGGGAAAAATTAAGAACAAAGGGAAGCAAAAAGCAGAAGATATCCGCAACCGCATAAAAGCAACACAAAGTGTTAATGCCAGGCTGACAGTAATTATCGTATCTATGATAGTAGTTGTAGCTGTTGGACTAACAATGGTTTCCGTACTGATGTCATCAGCTAATCTGAAAAAAAATATTGATGAATCAATGCAGGAACTGTCGATTCAAACTTCTAATGTAATTACTGAGCGACTAACAGGAATACTGGATAGTATGCAGAGCTTTGCTCTAAGCAGAGATATCTGGAATATTGAAGCAGATGAAGAAAAGATCAAACCTTTGCTACGTGAATTTGCAGAGTTAAATGGGCATGATTATGCTTATATAACAGATGCTAATGGAATTGGTTATACCAGTCAGGACAATCCGACAGATATCAGAGAAAGAGCCTATTTCCCTATAGTAATGGGAGGGGATACTTTTATAACTGAACCGACTCTTAGTGTAAGTACGGGAAATCTTGTCATATTATTTGTTGTACCTATCAAGGATGATAGCGGCAATGTGATCGGTATATTGGGAGCCGGCCGTGACGGAATGAATCTTACTCGTATGATTGAAAATATCAGCTATGCTGAAACAGGTTCAGCATTTGTACTTGGCAGAACGGGCACTCTTATTGCCAGTGGTAATACTGATCTGGTAATTGAAGGCTTTAATATTTTTGAAGCTGCTGAGATGAATGATGAATATATTTCCATGAAACCGCAGACTGAGGCTATGATTTCCGGGGAAACAGGTATTAGTCAGTTCACCTTTATGGGAAATCATATGCAGTCAGCATATGCACCTATTTCTCTTACCGGTTGGTCAGTTGCTGTTCAGGCTCCTATACGTGAAGCCTATGCAGCCATGAATAATATGCGTAGCATTCTGATTGCATCAGCAATTGCTGCTTTCGTAGTAAGTCTTCTATTGAGCGTATTTTTTATCAGACGAGTTAGTAAGCCAATAAGTCAGTCGGCAGAGTATATTCAGCAATTATCTCTTGGTAAAACAGATCTGGCAATACCTGCTGAATTGAAAACCAGAAAAGATGAAATTGGTCTGCTTGTGAGATCGGTCGATGAAATTTCTGGAAGTATTAAGGAAAAAAGTGATGCAGCTATGTCTATAGCCAAGGGCAATCTAGATGTTGTTATCACACCTAAGTCTGAAGAAGATATGTTGTCAATCAGTATGCAGTCTATGATAGGCAGCCTTGGTGCGATGATTGAAGAGAGCAAGAGACTTACTGTTGCCGCAACAGAAGGGCAGCTGATGACGCGTGGTGAAACTGATAAATTCTCAGGTGCCTACAAAGAGATAATAGCAGGTATAAATGAAACCTTGGAAGCTATAACTGTGCCGGTAAGTGAGGCACAGCGTATTATGGCGCTGATGGCTGTAAATGATTATACAGAGAAAATGAATGGCGATTATAAAGGCATGATTCTTGATTTTGCGGATTCGGTTAATACTGTTATCGACAATCTGCATGATTTTGAGAATGCGCTTAATGAAGTAGCTATTGGTGATTTCAAATCATATGACGCACTTGCCGCTGTAGGTGGTTTATGTGATAAAGATCAGTTAAGACCAAACTTCATTGCCATGATGAAATCAGTTATGACACTGGCTGATGAAACAGGTAAAGTTGCTAAAGCTGCTGCAATGGGAGATCTTACTTATAGAGGGGATCAGGATTCGCTGCAGGGTGTGTATTCTGAAGTTATAGGAAGCCTGAATAATGCACTTGATAATATTGCCAAACCAATTAACGCTATATCAGAGGTGCTGTCTGCTATGGCAGAAGGTGATTTGAGTCAGCGTATGGCAGGTGAATATAGTGGTAGCTATGAAAACATGCAGATTGCTATTAATAGAAGTCTTGATAAAACGCATACCCTGATAAGTGAAATAGTAAATGCCGCAGAACAAGTTAAAATGGGTGCTTCGCAAGTTGCTGATGGTAGTCAGTCACTATCTCAGGGTTCAACGGAGCAGGCAAGTTCAGTTGAGGAACTTTCTGCTAGTCTTACAGAGATTGCGTCACAGACAAGACAGAATGCCGGTAATGCAGGTCAAGCCAATCAATTGGCAGAAAAAGCCAGTGATGATGCTAATCAGGGTAATACTCATATGCAGGAAATGGTTGATGCAATGGCTCAGATTAATGAAGCATCAGCAAATATTGCTAAAATTATCAAAGTAATAGATGATATTGCTTTCCAAACTAATATACTTGCACTCAATGCGGCTGTTGAAGCGGCTCGTGCTGGTCAACATGGTAAAGGGTTCGCTGTTGTTGCTGAAGAGGTAAGGAATCTAGCAGGCAGAAGTGCAGAAGCTGCTAAAGAAACAACCGAGTATATCGAAACAACACTTAGCAGAGTTGATGGAGGTACTAAAATTGCACATGATACAGCCAAGTCTCTGGCTGAAATTGTTGAAGGTGTTCGTCAGGTTGCTCAGCTTGTTGAAGATATTGCCACTGCCTCTAACGAACAGGCCAGTGGTATTGCTCAGATAAATCAAGGCATTGATCAGGTATCTAAAGTTGTTCAGTCAAATTCTGCAACTGCCGAAGAAAGTGCTGCTGCCAGTGAAGAATTACAGCAACAGGCGCAGATGCTTAATGAAAGAGTAAGTGAATTTAAGCTATAATAAAAAGCTAGTTTTGTTTTTGGCCGAAATATAAAAGATTTTATAAAAGCCTGCTTTTGCTGAGATTGCAAAAGCAGGCTTTTAAATGCTATTTTTTATAGAGATAGAATTGATTCTTAAATCGCTGGTTTACTAACATACTTTAATTGAAAAAAGATTGATAAGTGTTAAGCAATCTTCTGAATGGTGCTGGAGAAAAAATGAAAATTATAATTATTGATGATGATAGACTAATAAGTATGTCCCTGAAAATGATAATTGAAACAGAAAAGCAGATGGAAGTTGCAGCAATAGGTGTAGATGGCAGCGATGTTTTGCCTTTATATCAGAAATATCAACCAGATATAGTTCTAATGGATATAAGAATGCAATCACTTGACGGACTTAGTGCCGGGCAACGTTTGTTAGAATATGATAATAAGGCAAAAATAATTTTTCTGACTACTTTTGCTGATGATGAATATATAATCAAAGCTATCAGAATGGGTGCCAGAGGCTATATCCTGAAACAGAATTATGAAAGCCTGATTACTGCTTTATATGCTGTAGAAGCAGGTCAAAGCGTTTTCGGAGATGATATAGTTGCAAAAATTCCCAGCCTTATGTCAAATCAAAAAAAACTTAATTGGCAAGAATATGATCTAAAAGAGAGAGAAATAGAAATTATTAAAATGGTTGCACAAGGTTTGAATAATAAAGAAATTGCAAATTCTCTATTTCTCGGAGAAGGTACAGTCAGGAATTCTATTAGCATAATTCTGGAGAAAATGAATTTGCGTGATCGCACACAGTTGGCGATTTGGTATTACAAAAAAGGAAGTCGCCAAGATTAGGTCGAAATTATAATTGAAAAAATAATGAGCACTGATCACTTATAAACTCTTTTTTCTTGTTTTTTGAATTGATCATATTGCTTTTTTTGAATTTTTCGAACAATCACAGCCATTAAACGATCAGGCAAAAATTTAGATATTATTACTGCCAATTTATTTCCTAAACCTGGAACTATTATGGTTTTTCTTTTATCAATGCCTTTAATAGCTGCTTTTGCCACTGCTTGGGCGGACATAGCATTAGATATATCTGCTTTGCCTGAATTCTTGGAAAAATTTGTTGCTGTAGCACCGGGGCATAAAACCCCCACATATACTCCGCTATTTCTCAGTTCGTCTGCCAATGCTAAAGAAAAAGAATATACATATGCTTTGCTTGCATAATATACTGAAATATATGATCCTGGCTGAAATGCACCTGTTGAAGCAACATTTAGTATTTGGCCATTCTGGCGTTTTAGCATATCTTGACCAAGTAATTTGCATATTTGAGTTAAAGCCAAGATATTTAGGTTTATAGTTGTCTGATTATCGCTTGCATCATGACTAAAAAACAAACCTGTTTTGCCACTTCCAGCATTATTTATCAAAAGATCTATTTCAATATTATTAGCTTTTAATTGACTATAAATATTAGCTGGAGCATCAACCTCGCTAAGATCAGTATTAATGATAAATATCCTGCAGCCTTTTTGCTCCAGTTTTGCAGCCAGTTCAGACAATTTTGGCTTACTTCTTGCCACTAGAACTAAGCGTTCATATTTTGCAGACAACTGTAAGGCCATCTCATATCCTATTCCTGAAGATGCTCCAGTGATTAATGCTGTTTTCATATAATACAGACTTTTATTTTTATAAAAGCCATTTCACTTCCTTTTCTTTTGTTTATTGCATATTTTTACTAAAGAGTATAACATGACCGGAGATTGTTTTTCGATATTAGGCCGAAGACTTGTTTTAAAATTTTAGAAATTGGTAAGAATATAATATTTAAATTAGGACTCTGTTAACTAAGAATGAGAAAAAATTCAAGAGGTATATTATGAACAAGAAAAAAGTCAGTCCGCTTTTTATGTTTGGCAGTATGTATATTTTCTGGGTAAACGGATTACTTGTATTGATGACAAGTGCTATTTTGATTTACCTAATTTCAGACTATAATATTGCTTATGATCAGGCTGGCCTATTATTATCAGTTCAAGCAGTGGGAAATTTGATTTCAAATTTTCTTAGTGGCTGGCTTGCTTCACATATAGGCAGGAAAAAAACATTAATTACTGCGGCTGTTCTTTTTACAATTGGTTTTGGGTTGGTTGCTTTTTTGCCTCCTCTTTATATTTTGTATATAGCTCTTTTTATTACTGGTTTAGGCTGGGGATCGGCAAACAATATGATTAATTTTCTCGTTACAAGGGCTACAGAAGGTGATACTGGTAAAATATCGATAGTCCATACCTGTTACTCAGTTGGTGCTTTTATTGCACCGCTTATGATAGGATTATCAGTAAATTTAGGTTTGGGCTGGCGGCCAGCTGTAGCCGCAATTGCTTTCTTAAGTTTATTAATGATACCTCTGATTATGTTAATGCCAATAACAGAATCAAATAATTTAAAATCAAAACATATTGAAGATAATTTGCATAAAACCAGGTCTAATAATTTTTTGAGACAATGGCGCTATTATCTTTTTATGTTAATTCTATTTTGTTATGTTGGCATAGAAGTAGGTTTTAGTGGCTGGCTTGTTTCATACCTGAACAATACACGTTCGATTTCTGAAGCAAGATCACAGAGCTTGCTATCATTACTATGGGTTTTTATGATTTTTGGTAGGATCGCAGCCGCAGTTTTTGGCAATAAAATACGTAAAGCGCCTTTGCTCATGATAGAAGCGGCAGGCTGCACTGTGTCAGCTGTCATACTTATATCATCTCAATCACCAGTTTGGCTCACTATAGCAGTTGTTCTTATGGGTATTTCACTTTCTGCTTTTTATGGTATATGTATTGCAAATGCCGGCTATTTGATATCTGAATCAGCTTTGGCAAGTGGTTTACTATTATCTCTAGGTGGACTTGGTGCAACTATAATTCCTTATTTTGCCGGTTTGATTTCGAATAAAACTGATTTGATAAACGGAATGTGGTTTTTAGCTGTTATCTCTTTAATCATGACCTTGCTGACAAGTATAAACGCAATAACTGCTCGTATAGCCGAACTAAAAGAAATAAAGAAAGTAAAAGCAACGGATTTCTTATTTCCGAGATAGTTCTTGCTATTCAGTATATTTCAAAAAAACATATCAAATAATGGCAGATTGATTGACTTTTTACCTCTGAGGTGATAATATTTCCCTTGCCTGTGAAATAATTATTTGACAGTGTTTATATGGATACGGAGAGTTGGCTGAGCTGGTCGAAGGCGCATGACTGGAAATCATGTTTACGTGAAAGCGTAACCGGGGTTCGAATCCCCGACTCTCCGCCACTGAAAAGGTCTGAGGCTGTAAGGTTTCAGGCTTTTTTCTTTCTGATTTGCAATGCTTTTTCACTCAGTTTAAGTTCAGATAAAAGATCTAATTAAAAGTACCATGGGTTAACCAAAAGGTTTTCGCTATAATCACTCAAAGGAAATTTGTACTTTTTTGTAAAACTATTATCCAATCGTAACCAATAAAGCTTTTTATTAAGACAGAAAATAAGTATAATCTAAGCACAGAATTACATAAAAGGTTAACCACGTTTTCCTGAAAAAACGCGGCTGAAAACAGAGTTCTTGCCTCCAGAATTGCAAGACAGAAAAAGATTGATGTAATTTTATTCTATTTGAGGAGGCGATTCGTATGAAAAAGAAACTGTTTGATTTTAAAAACTTATCCAAGAAAACTAATTCAAGAAGCAAGATTAATTTTAAGGGCAGGTTCAGAGTATTTTTACTATTAGCCGTGTTCCTGTTATCTCTTTTGCCTGTTTATCCTGCTTTAGCAGATAACAATGCAATAGATTATAACGATACCTATAAATATTTGGGAACCGGTATTAATGGAACCAATATCTCTGGTACGTCTGTTGGTACCAGAAAATTCGATATGACAGGGGGATATGCAGCTTTTTGTGTTGATATAAATACTACTATTAACACAAATTCCAATTATGTCAAATTACCTCTGGATCATACAGAAAGTCTGAAAATGTTCCACAGCCAAAACGCAAGACCAGATAAAATCAGAGCATTATTGACATATGGCTGGGATAAGACGAGTCCAAATGAGATTACTGCTATTCAATATGCCCTCTGGAATGAGATGCATGGAACTCAGTTGCCTAGCAATGCATCTTCAACAATTAAGAATATATACAACAAGCTGGTTGATGATGCCCAGACTCCACCGATTCCCGTTGGAGAAGGTTTGAATCCTAATACTTTTACTCTTACTGGGCCAACTCCCGATCAACAGCAATATGTATCTGGGACTACAAATTATTCTTTTGATTTTTCTGCAACATCAAATGCTAATATAATCTTTGCTGTTTTTGACAGTAACGAAGATCAGTTGGCAGAAGCAAATTATGATATTCAAGATAAGGGAAACGGAAATTATACGCTGACATTGAAAAATGTAGCATCACCTTCAGGATACAGATTGCAGGCAACAACTCTTAAAAATACAGCTGTTGATGCACATGTATTTTTAAGCTTTAGTAATAACACTATAAACACAAAACTTTCACAGACTGTAGCGGGTGTAAAATTAAGTGAAACAACTCAAAGTGCTTCATTTAATGTAAACATTTATCCTTACACAGCGGAAGGTAGTATAACTCTTTCCGGTAATAAAACTTTGACCGGTAGAACTTTGACAGCAGACGAATTCGAATTTTCACTTTATGAGGGTGATGATTTAATAGATACAGCCAAAAATTTAGCAAACGGAAGCTTCAGTTTTGCTAAAATTAATTATACGCAGGAAGATATTGGCAGTAAAACCTATACTGTCAAGGAGAAACCTGGTACTTTAGGTGGAGTAGCATATGATACTTCAGAACATACTGTAATAGTAAACATTTCTGATAATGGCGATGGTACTTTGAAAGTTGAAATCGACGAAGAAAGCGATGCTCTTGAGTTTAGAAACACGTATTCTGCGACAGGAAGCATGGATCTTTCTGGTAGTAAAACACTCTCTGGTAGAGCATTGAAAGCAGGAGAGTTTGAATTTGCTCTTTATGAGGATGGTAAAATAATTGATACAGCCCAAAACTTAGCAAACGGAAGCTTCAGTTTTGGAACAATCAATTACACTCTTGGTGATGTTGGTGAAAAAATATATACAGTAATAGAAAGAGCTGGTACAGCTGGTGGCGTGACATATGACACAACACAGTATACAGTTAAAGTAAATATATCAGATAACCGTGATGGCACATTAGATGTAGTAATCGATGAAGAAAGTGATAATCCGGATGCACTGGATTTCACAAACACATATGAAGCAGAAGGCAAGATAGATCTTTCCGGTAATAAGATATTAACTGGAAGAGCAATGATTGCCGGGGAATTCGAGTTTGCATTGTATGAAGGCGAAGCCCTTGTAGAGACAACAACTAATGCAGCAAATGGAAGCTTCAGCTTTGGAACAATTGATTACACTCTGGAAGATGTTGGTTATAAAACATACATGATAGTTGAAACAACCGGTACGGCTGGTGGTGTGACATACGACGATAAAACTGTCACAGTTATAGTCAATATAACAGACAATGGCGACGGAACATTAAGTGCAACTATCGATCAGGAAAGTGATGCTATTAGTTTTACCAATACATATGAAGCAGAAGGTAGTATAGATCTTTCCGGTAATAAGACATTGACCGGCAGAGCAATGGCTGCAGAAGAATTTGAGTTTGCATTGTATGAAGGCGAAGCCCTTGTGGAGACAACAACTAATGCAGCAAATGGAAGTTTCAGCTTTGGAACAATTGATTACACTCTGGAAGATGTCGGTTATAAGACATACATGATAGTTGAGACAGCAGGTACAGCTGGTGGTGTGACATACGACGATAAAACTGTCACAGTTATAGTCAATATAACAGACAATGGAGACGGAACATTAAGTGCAACTATCGATCAGGAAAGTGATGCTATTAGTTTTACCAATACATATGAAGCAGAAGGTAGTATAGATCTTTCCGGTAATAAGACATTGACCGGCAGAGCAATGGCTGCAGAAGAATTTGAGTTTGCATTGTATGAAGGCGAAGCCCTTGTGGAGACAACAACTAATGCAGCAAATGGAAGCTTCAGCTTTGGAACAATTGATTACACTCTGGAAGATGTCGGCAGCAAAACATATACAGTAGTAGAAACAGCAGGTACAGCTGGTGGTGTGACATACGACGCAACAGAATATACAGTAATAGTAAATATCTCAGACAATGGAGATGGTACTTTAACTGTTGAAATTGATGAAGAAAGCGATGACCTGAATTTCACAAATACTTACACAGCAGCAGGTAGTATAGATCTTTCTGGTAATAAGACATTGACAGGTAGAGATCTTGTAGCTGGAGAGTTTGAATTTGAACTGTATGAAGGTGATAATTTGATTGAGACAGCAACGAACGCAGCAGATGGAAGCTATAGCTTTGGAACAATCAATTATACCCTTGAAGATGTTGGTAGCAAAATATATACAGTAGTAGAAAACAACAATGGTCTGACCGGTGTTACATACGACACAACTGAGTATTTAATCGAAGTAATCATCACAGATGGTGGTGAGGGTGAACTTGATATAACAACAAATATAGGAATAGTTGATCCTGACAGTGAAGAAAATGATTTTGAGTTAATGATGATTGAATTTAACGTAGCAGCCGATGAGCTTGATTTCACAAATACTTATTTTGAAGAAACAGAAGAAACAACAACAGAAACAACACCAGAAGAAACAACATTACCTACATTACCTGTTATAACTGTAGAAACAGAACCACTGCCGCTGGCTCCGGTAGATCCTACTCTTCCTGTTATACAGCCAATAACGGAAACACTTCCTCTGGCTCCGGCATTGCCGACAATTGAAGTAATACAAGAACAGATACCTCAGTCTGGTGAAAATGCACCTGTTTGGCCGATAGGTTTGGCACTGGTAATTATAGCTGCTGGTATGGGTTATCTGGTAAATAAAAGCAAAAAGAGTAATGTCAAAGAAAATGATGATATGAAATAATCACGCAAATTAAATTGTTACAGCAATGCTGTGATATATACCTATCTCTTTCCGAGCAAAGACCCTTCCTGCGTAATTGGGTCTTTGCTTTTTTTAAACAGAAATTTCAGAAGATAGATCTTTTTCACCTATTTCGTTATAAACACATTTGTCTTTGCCGGTTTGCTTAGCGATATATAATCTTCTATCTGCCGACTTGAAAAAATCATTCAGACTTTGTCCGTTGCTTTGAGCAATACCACAACTTAAAGTTAGATTGATGGGGCTATTACGGTATTTTTGAGATATGATAGATCTGAACCTAAAATATGCATTTTTTGCTTTCTCGATTGTACTTTCCGGCATCACCACTAAGAATTCTTCTCCACCATAACGGCCAATAAAGTTACTTGAATCTATGGTTTCTTTTAAAACATTTGCAACATCCATAATGACTTTGTCACCTTCAAGATGGCCAAAATTATCATTAATAAGCTTAAAATTATCTATATCCAGAAGCATAATTATGATTTCTGTGTTTTGCTCTTTAGATTTTTCTATTTGCTGATCCAGGAGGCTAAAAATAGTTTCGTGATTATATAGGGAGGTCATTTGATCTATTTTTGTGTGATTCAATAATGCTTGATTCTTTATACGCATCTCATCATGAAGAATAAAATCTTTTATTTTCATAGAAAATAAATTGTATGACAACATTAAAACAATAAAATTAAAAATTACAGTATTTAATCTTAGAACATTAATTGTTGAAATATCATTTTGATAAAACTCAATTCCAAAGAAAAAAATGAGTGTTGGAATCCCTATAATAAAAATACTCTCTTTAAAAGGCATATATGCTAGAGAGGCAACTCCCAGACAAACCATCATAAACATGTGTACAAGATCGCTTTTTCCTTGAGTTTCAAAAACTAAGGCTATGCCAAAGGCTATAATTCCCCAAACAGAAAAATAGAATAATATTTTCAAAAAAGAGACGGAAAGGTAATCAAAATTTTTATATGTAATTATTAAAACAGGTAGCATAAAAGTAAGAAAAATTAAAAAATATAAAATCACATGGCCTATATCCAGGAATTTTTCACTGAAAAAGTAAATAATCCACTCAGCTGCATAGAGAACTGATAAAATTGGTATTAGTCTGTCGTAGTTAATTTTTATATAATCTTTTTCAAATTCCTTTGCCCTCTTGAGATTATTTTGGTTATTTATTAGTTTTTCAAATATTTTCATTATTATTATCTCCGGATTTTTTAAAATTAAATAATGATTTCATATGAGTTTTCGTTTGTGTTTTTGTATTATATATCAGAACTTCCTCTTGAGTCATAAAAAACTTCATACTTTATAGATTAAGATAATACAACATCTTTAAACGTTTTGCTAG